>JABMPR010000100.1 GCA_013202895.1 bacterium
CCTTATATAAGGCTCCTTTTGAAATTCCTTTTGATGAAAGCGAATTGGAATCAACGCCTCCACCCTGGCACCATTACATATTAAAAAACGAACAAAAATCGGCGCTGGCTGTTTTTAACCCCAATCAAGATCTATTGCAGCGATTAGATAAACGGGCGGCACACGGAATTATTCCCCGAAACGCTGAACAATTATTTGCCCTTGATATCCTCACGAATGATGATATACCCTTGGTTTCCGTTACTGGAAAGGCCGGAACGGGTAAAACACTTCTGGCTCTGGCGGCGGCTATGGAAAAGAAGCGTTCATATCGCCAGATCTTTATAGCCAGACCCATCGTGCCCCTCAGTAATAAGGATATCGGGTATCTCCCCGGTGATATCAAATCCAAAATCGACCCTTATCTGCAACCACTCTGGGACAATTTAAAAGTGATTCAGAATCAGTATTTAAATGATAACTCCGAGTTTGAAAAAATTAATCAGTTGGTTGAGGAGGAAAAGATCGTGATTGCCCCTCTGACCTACATCAGAGGACGAAGTTTGCAGAAAATCTTTTTTATTGTGGATGAGGCTCAAAATTTGACACCCCATGAGATTAAAACCATTATCACGCGGGCAGGGGAAGGCACCAAGGTGGTTTTTACCGGTGATATTTTTCAAATTGACCACCCTTTCCTGGATAGCCAATCCAATGGCTTATCTTACCTGATTGACCGATTTAAAGGACAGCGTCTATATGCCCACATGAATCTTGAGAAAGGTGAAAGGTCTGCATTGGCTGAGCTGGCTTCAAACCTGTTATAATTGATTCGCTAGAAAAGGGTGGGCGAATATTTCTGCTGCTCCAGATTCAGCAATTTGTGCTTGATCTTTAAACCGCCTGTGTAGCCTCCGAGACTACCATCTGCAGCAATGACCCGATGACAGGGAATTATTATGGGAATTGGATTCTGACCATTGGCTGCTCCCACAGCCCGCATACCTCCAGGGTTATTGAGCCTTAGCGCCAGCTCGCCGTATGAGATGAGCTGTCCATATGGGATTTCCTGCAAAGCTGACCAGACCTTTTTCTGGAAGTCTGTCCCGCGAAAAGTTAGCTTTATTTCAAACTCTGTCCTATTTCCAGAAAAGTACTCATTCAATTGATTGATCACTTTATTAAAAACTTGCCCGGATGCCATCACTTCAGCCTCTGGATAAGTGTTACTCAAGTAAGTGAATAGTTTTTCTTCAACCTTTGCCCCCAGGGTTAGGGCACATACACTACCCTCAGTGCCCGCCAAACCTAGGGGACCAACCATGGAATCAACAAGCGTATGGTAGATTATCATTATAAATCAATCGGTCTAATTATTTTTTAGAAAGTTTTGGATTCTTTCTTTTAGTTCATCTCGAGTACTTCGGTAATCAGGCAGCTTTGACTCATCCACATCCCAACCATGAAAGGGGTCTTTGACGCTCCAGTGGATTCTCTGAACATCACCAGGAAAGGTGGGGCAGGTTTGAGAAGCATGATCACAAACTGAGATAACGATATCAATACCTTTATCTAAATAATCCTTCACATCATCAGAATGCTGATCAGAAATATCGATTCCCACTTCCTGCATAACAATTTTGGACATGGGGTGAACTCGACTGGGTTCTACACCGGCGGAAAACACTTCAAATTCATTGCCAGCCAGGTGTCGTAATAGGCCTTCTGCAATTTGAGAGCGGCAGGAATTTCCCGTGCAGAGAAAAAGGAGTTTTGTTTTCAAGGGAAGTTCTTTCTCAGCCCCTGTTAAGATAGATAACTTGCCATTCATCAGTACTCTGACCGATAAGGTAACCAATGCCATAAGACAGCCCGCTATAGAGGACAGCTCCGATCAGGCCCTCGGTCAGAAAAGTAGCATTCCCTTCTTCACTAAGCTCGTCCTCTGGCGCCCCAGCCATAATTATAAGAGGTATTAGATTGCAGCCTAAACAGGTCAATGCACAATTTTTAGCGTAACGCTTGTCCTTGCCTTCTTTTGCCATAATCTGGACCACATCGCTTAGCATAAATATTTGAGCTTGACCCATAACCTCTATCGTAGCTGTTTCCTGGGTCATGCGTAGATTTGTACCCTCAATATCGAAGCCATTGGCCATAAAAAGTTTTGCTTCGGGATAGACCTTTGTTGCCCCTTGAGCCTGCGCCATGCTGATACTTAATACCATTAAGATCATTCCCGCCATTTTACCCGATTTTTTTCTAAACATGATTTTCCTTCCCTCCGTAGATTGAACAAATATAAGCATAAGTTTAGACATTTTAGTTAAATATGAAAGCTCAACTTCTGCTGGATCGACAGTATTAATCTATTCTAATTAACGCTTGATATCAAATCATTGTATTTCTATAATAATTGGAATAAGACTGCGATTCATTATATTTCGCATGCTTAATTAAATATTACATTGTTTTCAGCAGGTGATTATGAAAATTGACGAAACAGATAAGAAAATACTGTCTATTCTCCAGGAGGATGGCAGAATCTCCAATGCCGAGCTAGCCAGGCGCATAAACAGGTCTGCCCCTCCAACACTTGAGCGTGTAAAAAAACTGGAGCGAAATGGCGTTATCCAAAATTATGTCGCCCTTGCAGATCCCTCCAAACTAAACTTGAACTGCTTTACCTATGTTGAGGTTACGCTTGTGCGTCACGGTCGTGAGGGTGTCGAGCGATTCATTAAAGCCATTACCGGATTAGATGAGGTAATGGAATGTCATCATATCACAGGTGGCGCCGATTTTTTACTTAGGGTTGCCAGCCGTGATATACCGGGTTATGAGAACTTTGTGTTGCATAAGCTTACTGCCCTTCCAGAAGTTCAGCACCTAAAAACTCTGGTTGTTCTATCAACTCTTAAACAGGAGACCCGGCTACCTCTAAATCTTTAAAACGGGGAGTTAAAATGAAAGACCTACAGTACTGGGTAGAAAAAGGTCAGGAAATGATGGCCGATCGAGAGCGACGGATCAAACGTGCCCGGCATTGGAAGTTTGACACCGTTGCGACGCATGGACTCTATGATTTAAGCCAGGCGCAGAATTGTCATAGTGGTTCCATTATGGAACCTGTTTATCTGAGCTCAGCTCAGGCCTATCAGAATTCTGCTGAAATGGAGGCAGCCCTTTCTTACCAGATACCAACCTGGGCGTATACAAGAATAGCAAACCCCTCTAACTTTTATCTAGAGGAGACCATGGCTCTGCTTGAAACCTATGGCTCCGATATTGAAGCTTCCGCCTTATCAACAGCGAGTGGAATGGCTGCCATTCGTACTGCAACGGACCCATTTTTAATAAAAAATACCGAGTTGCCAAATCCGAATATTGTCGTATCGGCAAAGGTCTATGGTGGAACTTTTCAACAGTTTTGGGTGCGTCGTCACAAAGAGGAGGGCCTCGATGTTCGCTGGGTAACTAACCCTATGGATATCAATGACTGGTCATCTAAAATTGACGCTGAGACGCGTTTTTTGTATGGTGAATTTCCATCCAATCCATCAGTTGCCATCTTTGATATTGAGAAAATCGCTGAACTTGCTCATTCAAACAATATTCCCCTTCTGGTTGACAGCACCTGCGCCTCTCCGGCACTTACCAGACCCCTTGTCCATGGAGCGGATATAGTGATTCAATCCGCTTCGAAAGTCCTAGCAGCTAGTGGCACCACCATCGTGGGTGTGCTCATCGCTCGAAAAAACATTGTCAGCAAAGTTGGCAGCGATGAGATGAAAGCCGATTTTGCGAACTGGACGAAATTGTGGCCCTTCCGTGACAACGGACCCGCCCTGCATCCCATGGGTGCTTTTCTAGCTCTAAATGACATCCGTTCATTGCGATCTCGAATCAAACAAATGAGTGATACTGCCATGAAAGTTGCCCACTTTCTGGAGCACCATCCAATGGTTGACAAGGTTTACTATCCTGGCCTGAAAAGTTATGAAGCCCACGAGCTGGCATGTCGCTATATGAAATTGGTAGACACAGACCAAAATATGTTCAGTTATATGATGTCAGTTGAAATCAAAGAACGGCAGGATGGTGATTCTATCAACACTCGTGCGTTTTATGATGGGCTTGAAATGATCTGGCGTGCAACCGATCTGGGACGAGTCAAAACCGTGGCGACCCTGAATGCAATTTCTACCCATCAACAACAAGGGAAACAGGGGCGACTGCTTGCCGCAATAAAACCGAATGCGATCCGTATTTCAGTGGGTATCGAAGATCCTGACGACATTATTGTTGATTTAGAAAAAGGGTTTTCCCGGATAACGTGATATCAGAACGATGTATAGAATAAATTTTTAAGCACATTTGCAGATGAGAGGAAACTCCATGAAACATAAAATAGCACTGGTTGGATTTGGCACTGTGGGACAAGGATTATGCGAAATTCTTGATAAGAAAAGAGAGTATCTCTTAAGCAGGTATAGTTATGACTTTGATATCGTCGCTGTGAGTGATGTCCGCTTTGGTACATCCTATCATATTGAAGGGCTCCATATCCCAACGCTGCTGAAAGATGCCCACAACGGAAGCTTTACCCAACATCTCCAGACCTGGGATGCTGAGGCTATGATACGTGAAGCGGAAGCCAGTGTAGTATGTGAACTGGCATTTACGGACCTGCAGACCGGTCAACCTGCTATTTCCCATTGTATTGCGGCCATGGAAACTGGCAAACATGTTGTGACCAGTAACAAGGGACCGGCTGCCCTGGCTTATGCCGAAATGAAAGCACTCGCCGATAAAAAAAATGTTCAATTTCTGATTGAGGGAACAGTCATGAGCGGAACACCGGTTCTCAATCTTGCGCAATCCACCCTGGCCGGGGCCACAATTTCAGCCGCGAAAGGCATTCTCAACGGCACCACAAACTACATTTTGAGTCAGATGGAAGAGGGCATGAGTTACGCAGATGCTCTGGCAATGGCACAAGACCTTGGTTATGCCGAAGCTGACCCTGCTGGAGATGTAGAAGGATATGATGCCCGCGCAAAGGTGACCATCCTTGCAAATGTTGTCATGGGGATGAATCTCAAGCTATCAGACGTGAAATGCAAAGGGATAACCGAGATCACGACCAAAGATATCCAGGAAGCAAAAAGCAGTGGTGCACGCTGGAAACTTATCGGAACCGTAAAAAACGAAAATGGACATATCTCTGCTGAAGTATCTCCTGAGATGGTACCCATGACCCATCCTTTAGCTGGAATTATGGGAGCCACCAATGCTTTGACTTTTAGTACTGATCTTATGGGAGATATAACTATTGTTGGTGCTGGTGCAGGTAAAATCGAAACCGGCTTTTCCATATTAACTGATCTATTAACCCTATAACCCAGGGATATAAAAATGAGCGTAGAATTAACAGGTAAAGGGATGAACACACGCGTCGTCCATGCAGGAGCAAACCCGGATAATGAATATGGTAGTGTAGCCATACCAATCTATCAAACATCCACCTTCAAATTTGATTCGGCCGATCAGGGTGCCCGTCGGTTTAGTGGCGAAGAAGAGGGTTACATATATACGCGCCTGGGTAATCCGACGACAGCGGCCTTTGAACAGGCAATCGCCGAGCTTGAAGGTGGTTATGCTGGTCTTGCTACCGCTTCCGGGATGGCAGCAGTGAGCACCGTCTTTATGAGCTATTTGAGTAGCGGGGATCATATCATCTGTGGTGATGCAGTTTATGGACCCTCCCGTGTGGTAATTGAAAAAGAATTCAGCCGTTTTGGTGTGGAATATTCTTTTGTAGATACTGCTGACCTGCATGCAGTTAAATCCGCCATGCAGGATAATACTAAAATCCTCTTTATCGAGACACCCGCGAACCCAACCATAAAACTGACGGATATCCAGGCTTGTGCCGATATTGCCCACGAACACAGTGCCGTTTTGGTGGTTGACAATACCTTTATGAGTCCAATACTGCAAAACCCCTTAAAATTAGGTGCTGACGTCGTTCTACACAGCATTACCAAATTCATTAATGGTCATACAGATGTTGTCGGTGGAATAATTGTGAGCAGGGACCAGCGCAATCACCTGCTGCTTCGCCGTGTTTTAAGAAGTATGGGTGGGACAATGGACCCCCATCAGTCATGGCTCGTCCTGCGCGGGATGCGCACATTATCTCTCCGCGTAAAGCGGGCGGAAAAGAATGCACAAATCTTAGCGGAATTCCTGGAAAAACATCCAAAAGTGAAATGGTGTCGATATCCCGGTCTTTTATCCCACCCTCAACATGAGCTGGCAAAGAGACAAATGAGTGGATTTGGGTCCATGATCAGTTTTGAGGTCAGCGGCGGTGTGGAGGGTGGAAAGACACTTATGGATAATGTTAAGATTCCAACTCTGGCAGTATCCCTGGGAGGTTTTGAAACTTTGATACAGCATCCCGCCTCTATGACGCATGCCAGCATGGCTGAAAAACAGAGGGTCGAAGCCGGAATCACTCCCGGACTAGTTCGCTTGTCAGTTGGAACTGAAGATGTCGAAGATCTGCTGGAAGATATGGATCAAACCCTGGCTTTGATATAGCGCTATGAGCGGTCACGCACGAGTAAACATACAGGGATTAAGATGATTTTGACCAAGTCCGTTTAATAAGGGGAACAGAAATATGAAAATGCTTATCGGTGGACAGTGGGTTGATGGCGGAAGCTCAATAGATGTATTAAACCCATATGACGGTTCTGTCGTTGATACGGTTCCCAGGGGTACAACTGCTGATATTGATCGGGCCATAACCTCAGCCGTTAAAGGCTTTGCCATAAATCGTGATTTGCCTACACACAAACGTATCAGCATTTTACGCAAAGCCGCGGACCTCATGCAGGAACGCTTCGAAGAGTTGGCCATAACCATCGCCAGTGAAGGTTCCAAAACCATTCGGGAAGCCCGAAAAGAAGTCGGACGAGCGATCAACACTATGACCATATCGGCGGAGGAGGCCCGACGCCTAAATGGAGAGACTATACCTTTTGACAGTGCTGAAGGCAGTGAAAACCGGGTCGGATATTTCTATCGCATTCCCATTGGTGTTATCGCAGCAATTACGCCTTTTAACGACCCCTTGAATCTTGTAGCCCATAAACTGGGTCCTGCAATTGCAGGTGGCAACGCTGTGGTTTTAAAACCGGCAACTGTCACACCTCTTTCAGCCTTAAAATTAGCTGAATGTTTATTGGATGCTGGCCTACCACCTGAGATTCTGAATGTAGTGACAGGTAATGGTCGTGAGATTGGCGATGCTCTCGTAAGCGATGCTCGAATTCGGATGATCTCATTCACTGGTGGAGTTGAAGCTGGTGATCATATCGCACATAAGGCTGGGTTAAAAAAGATTGCTATGGAATTAGGATCAAATTCACCTGTTTTGGTCATGGATGACTGCGATCTGGATAATGCAGTTGCAGCTTGTGTCTCTGGCTCTTTTTGGGCGGTGGGTCAAAACTGTATTGGTGTACAACGTCTGTACGTTCAGGAAGGGATATACGCTGATTTTCGGCGGGCATTCTTGACTCTGACGGGCCAGTACAAAACAGGCTTCCAACTGGATGAAACAAGTGATATGGGTCCTATGATTACTGAAAGTGATGCTGAACGCGTGATTGAGTGGGTTGATGAAGCCAGAGAGCAGGGGGCAACTCTTCTGGCTGGCGGTACTCGTGATGGTTCTCTGGTCCAACCCACGGTTATGGAAAACATGCCCCCTGGGGCTAAATTGGATTGTCAGGAAATTTTTGGACCGGTTGTTACGCTTTATCCCTTCAAAACCCTGGACGAAGCCATAGACAAGGCTAATTCAGTAGATTATGGGCTCCATGGCGCAATTTTCACAAATGATCTAAAGCAGGCATTCACGGCGATAAAACGGCTGGATGTCGGTGGGATTATTGTAAATGACTCCACAGATTATCGTGTCGATCTGATGCCTTTTGGCGGGGTCAAGAAAAGTGGCCTCGGTCGCGAAGGAATTAAGTATTCCCTCCAGGAGATGACTGAACCCAAGGTGGTTTGCTTTAATCTTTAAGCTCCGCAACTGGAGGAGCCCCGTTTTTGGTAAGCTTCATTACTGCTGGTTTAGCAAATCTAGCTTAATGAGTCCCAATTCAAGACACTAACACTAGCCATCTACCGGTTTTTCTACAATGATTTCGCTTTCGTTTTATTTTTAACAGACCATTTTTCAAGCCAAAGATTCATGCTTGTGGTAGACATTATTTAGAGGTTATAATGCCCAACAAAAAAAATTTGGTTCTTCTTGTATTTCTGCTCACGTTAAGTTGCACCCTACCCGGATTGATGACTATGGATAGCAGACCACTGGAAAACATAAACATCACCATTGACCCAGGTCATGGGGATACAAAAGCCTATGACAACTACCGTATTGGTCCAACTGGAGAACGGGAAGAATGGATTAATCTCCGGGTTGCTAAAATTTTATCCCGCAAGCTTACCCGGGCCGGCGCGAATGTTCTGATGACCCGCACAAAGAACAAAGATGTAAGTTTGGGAGGCCGCGCTATTTTAGCAAGTCAACATCAGAGTGACCTCTTAGTATCCATCCATCACAATGCTTCAGAGAATGACTCTACTATTGATTTTCCCCTTGTTTATTTCTATGGCGCTGCATCCATGAATCCCGCCTCTGTAGATTTTGCTAACATCCTTATAAATGAGATGCGCAATAAAATGAGCTTCGAGCAACCCAACGCGGGATCAGTTTACAGCGATCATTTAATCTATAATTCAGGAACTTCTATTCTTAGAAACAGCATTGATCAAATGCCTGGTGTTATTGGAGAAGGTGGTTTTTTCACCAATCCTGAGGGAGAGCGGAGGTTGAAATCCAAAGAGTATAATGAGTTGGAGGCTGAGGTATACTTCCAGGCCATCATAAAATATTTCGATGGTGGCATTCCAACTGCCAAACCACTTATTCCAGATACTCTGGATTTCCTGGACTTCAATTCAGAAATCCAGTTTCAGCTGGATGATGGTTTTGGAAACACTTTCTTCGAGGATAACAGCTTTGAAATATTTCAAGACGGTAAGAGACTCAATAGTTCCTGGGATATAAGGCATGGCGTATTAAGCGCCCAGCCTTTGATTACAGACGAAAACCGAATTTCTTTTCAGGTCTTAGCCCGAAATTTCAAAGGGAATGCAATTCATCCCCGTCCCTTTTCATTTTACACGGAGGCCGGGAAACGCTGGTACTTGGAAGACGATTGGTTTACAGCTTTTCGTCGGGCCGATTCACTATTTACCCAATTCGATTCTCAGCATAATCTTCCCCTGGATGAAAGGCTGGTACTTCTTAACGAGGCTCTACATTATTATCGATTAAGCCTGGAATTACAGATCGTTCACCCAAACGCCTTGGAAGCAGAAAAGCAAGTTTTGGTATTGTTGGAGTTAAAGCAGGAGCTTGTGGGGGAAGATTTGCAGGCCGAAATAGAAAAACAGAGTTCTCGGTTAAGAGACTATTACCCCTAATAGGTTTGTTCCAGAACCGTAATCTTAACATTTCCCAATATTGGTATCAAATCAGTAAGATTTTCGAAATCTCCTTCCAGCAGAACAATATGCGTAGCGTCGGCTGGAAATTGATTTAGACTCGGGTCTACATCAAGCCACTCACCCTCAATAGCGACAACCGGCCAGGCGTGAAACAAAAAGCGCCCCTGAACATAAACAAGACCAATATGTATCTTTGTGGGGATCTCTGCTGCCCGGCTCAGCGCAGTGTACAGTGTGGTATGCTCAGTGCAATCGCCGACACCCTTATTCAGAATGTCGACTGCTCCTGAAATACTGGCCACGGGTCTTTTTTCAAGATAATTATAGACCCATTGCGTAAGATTTTTGCTGGCGATTTTCGGGTCAGATACCTCATCCAGGATCTTTTTCGAGCGATCCTGAATCATCTGATGATCACTCTGGATCATCGGGGTGGCTCTAAGATATTTTTCAAGCGTATTGGGATTAATGGGGGTTGATCTCGGGCTCAACTTAAGAACAAGTGGATCTGAACCGATAATTTCCTGTCGTTGTGAGGTCAATGACTGCATGAGTTCGGTGGAAATACCTTCAATTTCTAACACCAGCTCCTTCAATCTGTGAGTTCTTGAGATTGAATGACTTGGGATAACAGCAAAGCCGTTTAATAAATCAACTTCTGCCGATTTACTTTTAGCCAGTGCTAATTCCGGGGTAGTCCGCTCCATGGTCATCCCCATGATCGTCTCTTCTTTATATGTTAGCCCGTTGTCATCCAGCCACATAATGGAGGGAATCCCTTTGAACTCGAGACGTAATTTGTTCAGAATCATCTTTTCCCCGGCAATGACTTGAACATCCTTGCCTTCATGTGTAATGAGGACATCTGACATTTCGTTGGACATGGGATCAAAAGCAGGGACACGAATGGTTTCACCTTCAAGGATACCCTTGCTGGCTACCATAGGCTGTATTGCAGTATAGGTATATAGCTCTTCAGGTACTTCTATTTCGCTGCGGGTGGTATCTTTGCCCTGGATAAAATCAAGGGTCATTATTGTGCCCTGTTTTTCTCCAAGGACATGGGTTGAATACTGGTCGGAAACCATCCTGAAGCTAAAGGCATTTAAGCGAAAAATGGTATCAATCACGGCGGTGTTTTCCAAATTGATTTCCGATTCTAAACCGCCAAATACGACATTCAAGTGTGTTGAACTTCTTATCGTATAACCATTAATACCTTTATTCTCAATTGTGTACACCGTATGTCCCATTTTTCGACCATCGTGGAAGATGTTCATCCATTCCGATTCACTGGGTAAATCCCTCAGACCCGTCTCCAGGGATAGATACTTCGCTGATGAACCACCATGAAAATAGGTGATATAAATAAGCCGGGCTGAAAGAATCAGCCACAGGGAAGTAAGCAGGATTAGGTATAGACGTCTTTTCATCCAGTAATGATAAAACCTCTCATGTGCAAATGTTCAATATTGGACTGATATATTTGTTTCCTTGAAGCATAATGGTGACGAATTTAGGCGCGATACGCTGGATTGGAAGTAATTCGTCGGTGAAACAGATAAACAACTTATCATGGTTGTTGATTTTTATTATCGGACAAGCTTAATTGTTATGGAAAAGAATAATGCAATCCAAAGCCAAAACCATTGAAGAATATCTCCTGGAACTTCCAGAAAAGCATGCGGAACAGATACGCAGGGTTAGAAATATCGTTTTAGAAAATCTTCCGCCCGGTTACGAAGAAGTCATGAATTGGGGTATGATCACCTATCAGGTTCCTTTGTCCTTCTACCCCGATACATATAATAAACAACCCCTCATGTATGCAGCTCTGGCATCACAGAAAAACCATATGGCTGTTTATCTTTCAGGTATATACATGTCTAAGGACAGACGCAAAGACTTCGAAGCGGCGTATCGTGAAACGGGAAAGCGTTTTGATGCTGGAAAATCATGTGTCCGGTTTAGAAAACTGGATGACCTTCCGCTTGATCTAATTGGGCGAACCATTGCTGCCTTGCCCATGGAGGCGTTTGTTGCTCGTGTTAAGGGTGTCAGGTCAGGCAAACCCTAAGAAAATGAAAGGTCGACTGGAAAACCGACCTTCAATTATAAATCTAAATTCTGTACTATGAGTTTGAATATTCATTAACTCTTCACAACGGGACAGGCTACGAAATGGTTCTTTCCCTGTTCCTCAAAAACGGGTTTTGATTCTGCGCAGGAGGCAATGGCGATTGGGCAGCGGGTTCTAAACGCACATCCGCTTGGCTTATTTAGGGGGGTCGGAACATCACCCTTCAAAACAATTCTTTCTCGGTTCTTACGCGTTGGATCAGGTAAGGGTACCGCGGAAAGCAAAGCCTTGCTATAGGGATGCTTTGGGTGATGATATACCTCTTGAGCATCTCCATACTCAGCCATGTCACCAAGATACATAACAGCAATTTTATCGGAAATATGCTCTACTACAGAGAGATCGTGGGCAATGAAAAGGTAGGAGACATCGAATTCGTCCTGGAGATCCATCATCAGGTTGATGACCTGAGCCTGAATAGACACATCCAATGCAGAAACGGGCTCATCACATATGATCAGATCAGGATTCGTTGCCAGGGCTCGTGCAATACCCACCCGTTGGCGTTGACCCCCGGAAAATTCGTGGGGATATCGACGCGCCTGCTCCGGCTGCAAACCAACCTTGTCAAGCAGCCATCCCACACGCTCGGTCTGCTCTTTGCGTGACATGTTTGTGTGTAATTGTAGGGGCTCACTAATGATTTGGGCTACGGTCATTCTGGGATTCAAGGAGGCATAGGGATCTTGAAAAATCATTTGAACCCGGGATCTATACTGACGCATCTCACGTGGTCTTAACTGAGCAAAATCGACAATATTATCATCAAAGTGATACTCGATATTACCCATTATTTCTACTTCCGGTGCCACATGTCTGAGAATATTAATCATAGCTCGTCCGACTGTGGTCTTGCCACAACCTGATTCCCCAACCATCCCAACAATCTGTTTACGCTCAATTTGAAAAGAAATTCCATCAACGGCTTTTACAGAGGCAACCCGTTTTGAGAAGACTCCTCCATGCACAGGAAAATGGACCGACAAGTTTTTCACCTCAACCAGTGTCTTTTTGCTCATACTGATACCTGCGCGTCCTGGACCACAAAACAACGCACAAAATGATTCGGGCTGACTTCCTGCAATGGAGGCTCCTCGGTATCACATTTATCCAATTTAACTATGCAGCGGGTACAATATTTACACCCGATTGGTAGGTCTAGAATGCTGGGGACCATGCCGGGAATAGTTTCAAGTCGAGCTGATTTGTGCTTTTGATCCGGGCGAGGGATGGAACCTAATAAACCATTAGTATAAGGATGCTGTGGATTTTTGAAAAGGTCGATCACTTCGGCCACTTCCTGAATAACACCGCCATACATCACAATAACCCGCTCACATGTTTCTGCGACGACTGCCAGATCATGGGTGATCAAAACCACTGCGGCTTCTGTATTGTTTTTTTTTAGGTCCAACATGAGATCCAGGATTTGAGCCTGGATTGTCACATCCAGAGCCGTCGTTGGTTCATCCGCGATTAGCAATGATGGATTTTTTGCCAAAGCCATGGCAATCATGACTCGCTGGCGCATTCCACCCGAAAATTGATGAGGATAATCTCCCATTCGACGCTCTGCATCGGGAATGCCGACTGTATCCAATAATTTCACTGCACCGGCATACAAATTTAGATGTTCGGCCTTAAATTCTGCACTGATGATTATATCTATTCCAAGAATAAAATAGGCCAGCGCTGTAGGGAGGAGACCACCAATAGCAATAGACACTATCATGGAAACAGGCGCAAAGCTCCATCCCGCACCCAGCTGGGAGAAAAAGAGAAAAATAAGGGCAAAAATGCTTGACGTCACAACCCGGTCCTTTATTCCCAGCTGCTTGAGACGGATTGCGCGTCCCACGGCCCAGGCCTTAATGCTTTCCCAGAGACCTACAGGCCTAATAGACTCCATCATCTGCATGCCGATGGTAAATACTGGATTCAGTGAAGTCATGGGTTCTTGAAAGATCATTGCTATTTCAGAACCGCGAATGTCCCACATGCGACTATAAATGTTTTGTCTGAATTGAGCCATGGCGTTTTTTTGGGGTGAGTTGTAAAAAAGATGGACCATGACTGATAAATTCAAAATTATAGACAGGAATCCCCAGAGTAGTCCGGTGATTGGAAGGAGGGAATAGACCAGAAGCCAGAGCGCAAAGAAGATTCCGGCAGCCATATTCCGCCTTTCTTCCGGTATTTTTTGAAAATATTTGAACTGAGGAACTTCTCGTACTTTCGCCAGATCATCAGCATCAAATATCTTCTCGCCTTTGAAGATGATTTCGCCATCTGATACTTCACCCGGCGGGTTTGGTATCAACTGAATAAGGGATAGAACGGAAACGGATTTCCCTGATCCAGACTCCCCCACAATACCAAGGGTTTCGCCTTCAAAGATATCAAAACTGACGCCATCAACTGCCTTTGCCCATTCCCCGCCAACTTTAAATCGGGTTCTCAGGCCTTTGACCTCAACTAATTTTTCCCGACTCATCTTAACCTCGAATA
>JABMPR010000101.1 GCA_013202895.1 bacterium
ATGATAATCCACAGGAAACTTTGCATAAGATCCGTTGGGGTCATCCAGGATCAAGTCCAGAGATGCCCAGCATGGTTGAGTTTGATTTAACTGATGCTGAGACTGGAGATATTCTGGCTTATGCACAATCACTGGAATAATTTTCCAAAAGTCGATTGGGATCCTGGAAAATAGTATTTTCATCAAAAAGGCGACTGCGAGAGCTGTCGCAGTTACCATGGTAACCTGAAGGATGGAAGAGAGTGTGTTAGAAATCAATACAATATACCAGCCTTCTAAATTATCTCATTGAAATCAGCATGTTTTAAAAATACCTGATTTTAAAAAGATTGGCTCTTTTTAAAACACTGCTAACAGTCTGGTGATATATGCATGACATTAGGAAATATCTCGTCACCCTTGTAAAAATCATGGCAATTTTTATGCTATGGGGCTCATCGTGGGCTCAAGAGAGCTTTCAACCGGTACAATTCAACCATGATTATCATCTGGGGGATTTGGGTCTGACCTGTCTTGATTGTCACAAGAATGCGAAACATCAAGAACGCGCCTCCATACCTAATATAGACATCTGTTCAGAGTGCCATGAAGATGAATTTGATAATGTCGAAGCAGATAAGGTTTTTGAATATATCTCCTTTGAAACAGCAATTCCCTGGAAACGGGTTCATCGGGTACCTGATCATGCTTATTTCTCTCACCGTAGACACGTGCAATTGGGTGAGATTGACTGCATAGTGTGTCATGGGGATGTAGAGCAGATGGCGGCGCCCTTTGAGCGCCCATTTGTCAATATGGATATGAACTGGTGCCTGGATTGTCACGAAAAAAGTCAGATTTCCGATGAATGTTCAGATTGTCATCGATAATTTCATTCAAAATTAACAGTCTCTAAAAGGAGTAGAAAATTGGAAATAAAGAGACGGGATTTTTTGAAATTACTAGCAATTTCAGGTGCGGCAAGCGTAGGCGGTGCCTGGAGTGCCAGAGCAATATTAGATGTTCCGGACGAGGTGTTCCAGCGGGTGCTTAATGGTCCCCGTCTGGAAACCTGGAAGAATAGTATTTGCTCTATGTGTCCTGGTGGATGTGGCATCAGCGTTAGATTGATTGATAGTATTCCGGTTCGTATCACGGGAAATCCCCAATATCCCCTTAATGCAGGAGCCACCTGTCCGCTTGCCGAAGCCGGTATCGAACTACTGTTCCATCCAAAACGCATCCAACAACCCCTTAGACGGCTAGGGGAGCGTGGATCCGACAAATGGGAGCCCATTAGTTGGGAGGAAGCATTAGCCACCATTTCAGACCGTCTAAACCAGCTACGCTTGGATGGCCATACTGAGAAACTGTTCCTGGTTTCCCGCGCCAGAAATGAAATGATTACAGATCTCAGCCAACAATTCATGGCATCATTTGGCTCCTCTAACTTTTCCTTACTCAACCAAGCAGACATACTATCTCCCCCGATCTATTTGACACAGGCCAGTGATCAACCGGTCGCCTATGATATCTCAAATACAGATTTCCTGCTGAACTTTGGATTCGACCTGCTCGATGAGGGACCTAATCCTGTTCGCTATAATCAGCTTTATGTACAACTGCGCAACAGAAAAAATCCTCAACCCGGACGGATTGTCCATGCCAGCCCTTATATGTCAAGGACAGCAGTAAACTCATCTGAGTGGCTGGCCATTAAACCCGGATCGTCCGGTGCGTTGGCGCTAGGAATGGCCAATGTGATTATTCGTGATGGTAGTTATGATGCTGATTTCACCGAGAATAACAGTTTCGGCTTTTCAGAGTGGAAGGATTCTTCCGGTGAGACACACCTTGGATTCAAAGAGTTGGTCACAAGCATGTATTCACCAGAGCGTGTTTCAACTATTACCGGGCTACCCGCAAACAGCATTGTGGCAATAGCGAGAGAGTTCGCTGCAGCGAAATCAGCCATAGCTTTCCCAGAAAAATTTCAGAATGCTGGTGCCAATGACTTATACAACTCATTCGCAGTCCATTGTTTGAATGCTTTAACGGGTAATCTTAATCATGAGGGTGGGGTTCTATACCCTAAAGCGCTGTTCGCACACCAAACAGGTGGACCAAACAGACCTTCAAACCATAAGCACAAGCTTTTAGAGGGAATCTACGATAATGGATTATTGAATGTTAAGGATAGTGAGATAGATACACTGATCTTTCACCAGGTCAATCCACTTTTTAATTCGAGCTCTCCGGATCAACTGAAAGAAAAGCTGGCCAAAATTCCTTTAATAATCAGCTGCACTACAGTTCTGGATGAGACAGCGGCCTTCGCCGATCTTGTTTTACCTGAACCAAGCTATTTGGAGAAATGGGAGATCAATCATAGCATTCCAACGGTTGGGTTCCAGCATTTTGGAGTACAACAACCGATAATCGACCCGCTCTATGATACGCGTCAGTTCGGAGATATACTGCTGGAGCTCTCGAAGAATATTCAAGACCCCGACTCCGACAAGCTCTCCTGGAAATCTTATAACGAATACATTCGGGATGCAGCAGAGGGAGTATATAATTCAGGTCAAGGAACCATTATCTCAAAAAACAGTAATCAAACCTGGCTTGAATTTCTGAAAGATAGAGGTTGGCAGGCTTTAGAATACTCAACTTTTGCTGAATTCTGGAATGTTCTTTTAGCTGAAGGTGGATGGTGGGACCCCATTTCATCAAAGGTTCGGACCGATCAATTATTCAATACTAAGTCAGGTAAGTTCGATTTTTATTCACTTTCGCTGATGGAAGCTATGAATAGCTATGTTTTTTCACCAGACAATCCAATAAAAAATATGGAGGAATTATTGGCTAAATGGTCGATCCATTCATTTGGTGACCAAGTTTACCTGCCCCATTTCGAAGCACCACGTTTCGATAGTGAAAGCTTTGAATACCCTTACCATTTTATGAGCTATAGGCTGATCACAAATAATCCCGATATCGCTGTTCCCTTAGGACTTGCTCAGGAACTCTCCGGTCTAAACTCACGGGAATTCTGGAATCCATGGTTAGAGATCAATCCTGAGACCGCCAAAGCTGAGGATATCTATGAGGATGATCTTATTAGCCTTGTTTCGAGCAAGGGAACCATTACAGCACGTGTTAGGATATTGCCGACTGTGATGCCTGGAACCGTCATGATGCCGAGCGGGCGATTTGGAGGGGCTCTTAGTGCCAATCCAGCGGAGATTTTGTCTACTGAGATGGATCTACTGGCGGGTAGCTCCTCACAGATCTATACTAGGGTTAAAATTGTGAAAAACCCTCCCAAAGAAAAGGTCTAATCTGATATGCAAGAATCTGGAAATCATAGATGGGGAATGGTAATCGATCTGAACAAATGCACAGGATGTGGTGAGTGTGTTGCTGCCTGTAAAGTTGAGAACAATGTGGCTATTGTTGGAGCAGAAGAGTCCGAAATGGACCGCACCATGTTTTGGATGGATATAATCACCACACACGAAGGAGAATATCCTGACACGGAAGTGACCTATTTTCCACGTCCCTGTTTCCATTGTGATAATCCCCCGTGCACAAAGGTATGCCCGGTTCGTGCAACATACCGCAATGATGAAGGTATCGTTACCCAGATTTTCCCGCAATGCATTGGTTGCCGCTACTGTATGGCAGCTTGTCCCTATACGGTGAAGTCATTCAACTGGTTTGCACCCGATTGGCCGGAGGAGATGAATTCTTCTTTGAATCCCGATGTTTCTGTAAGGCCAGTAGGGGTTGTCGAAAAATGTACATTTTGCATTCACCGCTTGCAAAAAGCGAAAGAGCTAGCCAGAGCAGAGGATCGGGAGTTGAGGGAAGGAGACTACCTACCAGCTTGCTCCGAAAGTTGTCCCACTGATGCAATCAGTTTTGGTGATTTGAATGATCCACATAGTGAAGTGAACAAACTGGCCAAAAGTCTCCGAGCTTTCCGGATGCTTGAAGAATTAGGAACTGAGCCTAAAGTATACTATTTGTCAAAGGTGGAGTAAATGGACAAGTCAACCATGGAAAATTCCAACGAGGACCTTGATCTATTCCGATCAATTGAATATACTGGAAACGGTTTCTACTGGACGGTAGGATTCCTAATCTTCGTCATCGCCTTTGGGCTGTATGGCTATTTCCACCAGGTCTTATACGGTCTTGGTGTAACAGGAATGGCTCAGCCGATTTCATGGGGATTCTATATTGTAAATTTTGTTTTTTTCATCGGAATTAGCCATGCTGGAACCCTGATATCAGCCATTTTACGATTATCCCAGGCGGAATGGCGGCGGCCCATTACCCGTATGGCTGAGATCATCACTGCCATCGTATTGGCTATTGGTGGATTGCACCCCATTCTCGATTTAGGTCAACCGGGTCGTATGTGGAACCTGGTTACAAATGGGAGATTGCAATCTCCCTTGTTATGGGATGTAACCAGTATCACAGCTTATTTCGCTGCAAGTACAGTTTATCTATACCTACCCATGATTCCAGATATTGCTATCCTGCGTGATAGAGGAGTAAAACCCAAATGGTTATACCAGTTCCTTTCCTGGAACTGGCAGGATACACCTGAGCAAAAGCGGGTTCTTGAACGCGCTATCAATATTCTCATGATTATGGTCATACCTATAGCGGTTTCCGTGCATACAGTGATTTCTTACATCTTTGCCATGACCATTCAGCCAGGCTGGCATAGCACGATCTTTGGGCCATATTTCGTAGCAGGGGCAATCTTTTCTGGTATTGCAGCATTGATGATTGCCATGATCGCTTTCAGGAAAATCTTCCACCTTGAGCGCTATCTGAAGTTAATCCATTTCCAATATCTCTCTACTTTATTGCTCATCATGTCCATCATATGGTTCTATTTCACTTTTTCGGAATATCTCACCACCTTTTATGGCAACGAGCCAGATGAAATGCGGGTATTCAATTACAAATTTATTGGTGATTTCGCACCTTATTTCTGGTTGATGGTGTTTTGCAATTTTGCAGTTCCAGTGATCATCCTGAGCTTCAAGAAGACCAAAACCATCCCGGGCATTCTCGTCGTTTCCTTCAGTGTTCTCATAGGAATGTGGCTTGAGAGATTGATCATTGTGGTACCCTCCCTCGCCAATCCACGCCTGGAATATCCAGTCGGCATTTATATCCCAACTATAACGGAATGGGGATTGTTTGCTGCAGGTGTGGCTATTTTCATATTGGGTTTTCTTATGTTTGCAAAATATTTCCCGTTGATTTCAATCTGGGAGATCAGGGAAGGTCGTGAGTCCAGTATCAAAGAGGTGGCACATAGGCTGCAATCCTATATGCCAGATACCTATGAGGAAGATGAGCTGGAACGGGCGTTAAAATAATTTTTTTTAGGAAAAAAATATGAATCACAAAATGATTAAAGTCCTGCAGATATCTTCTTTAGCATACATCTGGATATTCGTTATAGCGGTGGATGTCTGGATCTTCAGTTTGCTGTTTGTAGCGAAGAAATTGGATGATGCAATCAACGCTTCCGTTGCGATTGGTCTGATCGCTATTCCACTTTTTATAGCGATCGCTTCCATTTTGACCTATGTCTTTTTTGGATTACAGAAATACGCGAAGCCAGAGGAGAAAGCAAATGTGCTTTAACAGGTTTATCTATACTTTTTATGGAATTAAGCCCGATTTGAAAAACATCATATTTTTACGAGGTTTACAATGAATAATGGGTCTCAGTGGATTTATCCAGCTAGTGCAAAGTGGTTTTGGAAGAGGCAATTTTATCCAACAGGCTATCCAATATTTAAAGCTTTGGTTAGTATCCTCGTTTTTAATTTATTCCTGATTACTGCTGTCTGGAGCCAGGAGCTGCCTTTTCCTTCAAATCCGCTGAAGGGCCGCTATGTCCTTGAGCAGAAGGGCTGTTTCGCATGCCACTCGCTTAAGGGTGTCGGGGGTGATGAGGGACCAGATCTTGGTGAGATGCAGTTTGATGGCAGTTTCCTTGAATTGGCAAGCACCATGTGGAACCATTTACCAGAGATGCTGCATCGATCAAAAGAACTGGATCTGAGTTTTCCCGAATTTACGAATACGGAATTCTCTGAACTCGTGGCATTTATGTATTACCTGCGTTATCTGGGAGATCCCGGAGATGTATCTCGCGGGCAAATCCTTGTGAAAGAGAAGAACTGCATCATCTGTCATCAGGTAGGCGGTAAAGGAGGGAGCACCGCACCCTCCTTTGATAAACTTGCCAAATACATCTCACCGGTATACATGGCCCAGGCTCTCTGGAATCATGGCCCTGAGATGGAAGAAGAATTGCAAAAAAGAGGCCTTGATCGGATCAGATTCAAGGGGAATGAAATTGAAGACCTGAGCACATATATAAGAGCCGCCAGCAAAGGAACCGGAAGCGAACAGGTATTTATGTCTCCGGGGAATCCACAGCTTGGAAAAGCTGTCTTCCAGGAGAAAGGATGTCTGGACTGTCACTCTTTGGATGGGGAAGGTGAGGATATCGGTCCCGATCTTAGAACCATGGAGTGGAATCAAAGCGTTTCAGAAATTGCAGGTAACATGTGGAATCATGGGTCATCCATGCGCAATTCAATGAAGACGATGGAGGTTTCATGGCCTAAATTTTCGGGGAAGGAAATGGCGGATCTTATCGCATACCTTTATTTTCTTGGATTTGTCGATCAGCCCGGTGATCCGATGGCGGGCAAGAAAAGTTTCGTTGATAAGGGCTGCGCTAATTGTCATGATTTTGAATCTGCTGGTCAAGTTGATCAACCAAAACTATCAATCCCTGCCTCTACGCTGACTGAAGTTGATCTTGCCCGGATCATGTGGAATCATGCCCCGGTCATGGAGGTGAGAGTATCAGAAAAAGTTTTGCCCTGGCCGAGGCTGTCCGGAGAAGAAATGATTAATATATTTGCATATATTCATGAACTGGAATAACGCAGCAAATTCCAATTCAACAGTTATGGAAAATCAGGTAACATCAAATAGGAGGTTTTATGGGATCCATAAATAAAACGTACATAAGTGGGTATCGTAAATGCCTTATTCCAGCCTTAATTCTCTTGTTATGGGTCAATCTCACCACATATGCGCAGCTGAATCCAGCTGATGAACCTCACAGGCTGGGGAAAACTGTTTTCCAGGAAAAGGGCTGCATCCAATGCCATGCCATTGATGGTGAGGGGGGTAATCGAGGTCCGGATCTTCAGGATCATAAATTCTATGGGACTAACCTTGACCTTGCTTCCACCATGTGGAACCACAGTCCTAAAATGTATAAAAAGATGAAGCGCGCGGGTTTAGAATATCCAGAATTTACAGAAACCCAAATTTCTCAATTAGTAAGTTTTCTTGCTTTCGCACGGTATAAAGGAGATCCTGGTAATCCTTTCAGAGGAAGAAAGCTCCTAAAATCCAAACATTGCACTACCTGCCATAAATTTGGAGGTGAGGGTGGTGATATCGGTCCCGATATCGGTTCGATGGAGGAATTCATTTCGCCGCTTAAGCTGGTGGAAGCAATGTGGAATCATGGTCCCGACATGATGCAAACTTTCGAAGATTCCGATATTGAGCGTCCAATGTTTTATAAAGACGATATCGTTCATATTGCGGCGGCGATCCAATCATTCATAAGACCATCAAAGATCCCCATTGGTTCTTATGATACTGGAAATCCTCAAGCTGGAAGCGAGCTTATCAAGACTAAGGGTTGTATACAATGTCATAGCTTGAGCGGAACTGGTGCTAGTATTGCACCTGATTTCAAAGATATCGATTTCAATTATTCTGTTCTGATGGTCGCGGGTATGATGTGGAATCATGGTCCTAAGATGTGGACCGAGATGGAGAAACAAAATTTAGCTATACCTGAGTTCAAATCTGGAGAGATGGCAGATATTATAGCCTTCCTTTATAGCCTGGGTCTACAAGACGAACCAGGGAAGGCTGAATTGGGAGAGGAGCTTGTCAATAAGAAGAATTGCCTGACCTGCCATTCATCGAGCAACAAGGACCCGGATATCAAGGAATTTGCCGCTATGAAGGGCTTCAATTCATCATATGCTATGATAGCAACAATGTGGAACCACGTTCCTGCAATGGAAAAAAAACGTAAAGCTGAAAAGGTATCCTGGCCAAAACTGGATGGAACTGATATGGCAAATCTTTATGCATATATAAACTCCCTAACCGATAGCCAGGTAAATGAATAGCTCATAAAAACTCTCAAACCATAGTACACGGTCACTAGCCATTCAATATCAGGGAGAGATGGAATCAGACAACATTGGACCAGATCTAATACACCCTGGCTCTCTTCTCAGGAAAACTAAAACTCATTTAGAAAACTGTTGATGAATATTTGTTCTTGCGTTTTCTTAAGCCCACCATTAAATGAACTTTTTCATGTTTGAAGCAGCTATACTTCCGGGTTAAATCAAAACAGCTTCCGGATACTCAATCTCAATTTAGACACCCGAAAGCTGTTTTGTTGGACAAACCTACTGGAAGTATTTCCTTATTTCAAATACACCAGTTTCACTACCCTGGAGTAGTCACCTGCCTGGAATCTGGCAAAATAAACGCCTGTGGCAACAACGTGACCGGAGTTGTTCAAGCCTCTCCAGACAAAGTCGTACCAACCGGCTTGCTTCATCCCTGATTGGATACTCTCTACAACATTTCCGCGAATGTCATAAATGATAAGCGACACTTCTGAATCCACTGGAATACCATAACGTAACGTGGTACTCGGGTTAAAGGGATTCGGGAAATTGTCCTGAAGAATAAAGCTCTCAGGTAGTTGTGTGAGATCAGCAATACCAACAGGGTTCACTGTGATGGTTACCGGGATGGTAACTTCTGACTCATCAGGGTCATTGCTATAAATGAAGATATTTGCCATATATTCTCCAGCACCAACATCCAGAGCACTGAAGGTGATCTCAATATCTTGTGATGATCCTACTTCAAGGCTACCACCGACAATATCAGCATAAACCCAATGTTGTTCTTCTATTCCATCATCTACCTGATAGTAAGGACCATTCCACTCTGCTATCCACAGATCATATCCATCATGGGTTATGGCATAACGGAAACCTACGATTTCAAGATAGAATGA
Source organism: bacterium (assembly GCA_013202895.1). Lineage (GTDB taxonomy): Bacteria > Fidelibacterota > UBA8477 > UBA8477 > JABMPR01 > JABMPR01. The sequence goes on from JABMPR010000101.1 coordinate 9,167, forward strand.
GCTGACTTCATTAAAGTAATCACCACTCAAATTCAGCCTTCTCACGGTCCCTGTTGATTCATCCACCGTCCACAGGTTCCCATCTTCATGGCTTGGTACCCAGGTCATTTGGGAAACAGTTGCATCGAAAGTTGACTCATAGCTTGCAAGAATATTCCCGGAAAAATCAAGCTTAAATACGGTTGGATTATAAGCAAAAGCGCTGGCAATCAGGAAGCTACTCCCATCCCAGGTAAGTGCCAGATGGCCAAACTCAGGTGTGCTGAATGAACCAACCAGGACACCCTCAAGGGTATATCCATAGACATTACCAGAACCATCGCCTATCCAGAGATATTGACCATCCCATGCCAGACCAAAGGACTGCGCGTGAGTTGGAAATAATGCAACATATTCTCCAGTATCCAGATTCACTCGTGCTACTTCTTCATTTACATAGGATACGACGATGAGTTCACCACCAATCCATATCATGCCCGTTGCACCATTGGGATCTGGAGCCCAATATTCACCTAGAAGATCACCCAAATCTCGGGTCTCATCTGAGGTCTCACCGACCCCAGCATCGCTTTCGCCACTTCCGCCTGGCATGGGGTGTGCATCGGGTAAAGGCGTTCTGCTTTCATCGGCATAAAAGCCAATATTCCGTTCCAGGTCTCTGGCAGTCAGCTCATGAATATTCAAACTCCAATCCAGAACACTCCCACCATCGTTTGTGATGGTCATGGTTTGAATCTCGGTCTCACCCAAATTCAATACTGCTGACATGATCTCAGGTGTCCAACTGATGTCAGGTGGTACGATCCCGGTACCGGTCAAGTTGACGACATATTCCGGACTGCTGGGATCATTATTGAAGATGGTTAATGACTCGGTCTGGGCACCCGTGGCTGCCGGTGCAAAGGTCACCTCAAGCTCAAATGACTCTCCAGGAGCCAGGCTTGCTGTGGTCGCATCCACACTGAAATCACCACCTGATATCTGGATATTTGTAATATCCAAAACATCGGTTCCAGCATTTGAAATCAACAGATCGTAAGTTAGACTGCCAAGAATAAAGACTTCACCATATTCAATAACATCAGAGCTTACTTCAATGTCAGATGCTCCGGTAACTGAAAGTGTGGCTGGGATTATAACCAGGCTCTCATCTGGATCATTTGATATGATCATTATATCAGAAGTATAGTCGCCTCCAAGTAGTCCGGTTGCATCAAAGGTGACCTGGACGTCCTGTGAAGAACCTGCAGCAAGCACACCAAGATACTGATCAACGATTACCCAATCAGGTGTATCGGCAAATACAAGTGCCAGTTCATCATGCAGATAATCTGTATTAAAGGCTACCTGCAAACCGTCTGTACCATCACTGTTTTCAATACCGACTGAATGCCACCCGTCAGTGTAATTACCAACCAGTTCTAAATAGTTGATCTTTATTTTACCATCTCTGTATAGAATAATCTCAGTTGTTGCGCTGCCATTTTCTTGTGAGCAACACGTTCCATAACCATCAAATTGGATGATGGTTTTATCATCAAAGTTCTCGTAATATGTGTTTCCAAAGGGATAACCATCCCGCCAGGCCCAAGCGATAATATTATTAATACCATCATCAAGGGGAATGGGTTGACCAGAACAACAACCACTATTATCGTTATAATCAAAGCGGATAAATCCATTAGAACTTACATAAAACTCCGTATATGTGTTTTCATAAAAATCGAATTCAAATCCAAGCGGGTAGGGTCCAGAAACATTATCATCCCACATATTACCGGTGATATTCGTTCCTGTGCCGGATATATCTTCCCAGTTAAAGACTGGTCCACCAGCTTCATCGCTATCTATCCAGGAATAGCCGAAAAGATCTGGTCCACCGGCGTCTCGAATAACATCAGGTCCGACTCGAGGATCCACAGCTCCCTTTTCAACATCCAAAAGATAATGGCTGGGATGGTCATCTACAGGGTCATTAGATCTGGCCACTGCGTCTGTTTCCTCAATGCTGATCTCCCACACCAGATCACTGCCACCTTCATTGCTAATGGTCAGGGTCTGTGTTTCAGTATCACCGGTAAATAGATCGGCAGACATGGAGGCAGGAGTCCAGGTAATATCAGGAGCTGCCACAGAGTTGCCAGTCAGTGAAACTAATACCGTGGGATTAGTAGGATCGTTGCATGTAAGCGTAATCTCTCCATTCTGAACTTCAATGGATGTTGGCATGAATGTTACTACCAAGGGGTAATTCTCACCAGGACCAAGACTAAATGGGGTGGCATCAAGACTGAATTCACCACCTGTTATCTGAATATCTGTCACATCCAGGAGATCGGTACCGGGATTAGAGACATTGACAGTAACCAGATAGGTTCCACCAACGTACACCTCTCCAAAATCAACTGCATCTGGATCTACCGCTATGCTTGGTGCACCAGTTACATTGAGAGCAGCCGGAATAATTACAGGATTTTCATCTGGATCATTACTGGCAACCACGATATCCATAAAATAATCTCCACCAAACATACCAGTCGCATCAAATGTGATCAGTATGTCTTGGGAGGCACCAGCTGCTATGGTCCCAGCACTAATATCGCTTGTCAACCAGTCAGGTCCAGTGTTCTCCAGTGCGCAGAATGCCGCATTAACCCACATGGCAACTTGGTCAGGATATGAGTCTGGATTTGATAGATAGTATTCAGATGGGTTGCCAATAAAGATTGCATGACCAAGTCCCCAGTCATAGGCTATACCGACAGTTTCCCCGCCAGTACCAAAGGAGAATTCATCAACACCTCCAGGTACCGATCCAAAATTATCGAATATATCGTGATATGATGAAGTTCCCCATACTTCAGTGGGTAAACCCTCAGTAACACAATGTCCATCTTCGGGATACTGTACATCATTATTGTTAAATATTGCCTGGACTTCACCAGGTAGTACAAACTCACCACCCTGGGAGCCTGTGGCTGAAAAGACCACCCCCCCAGAGTTAAGAAATGTATCAATATCATCCATCTTCGCGGCAATATTGGTATAAAAACCACCTTCAAAACCTTCATCCCCACCCCAATACAACACATCGTAATCGGTTAGATCGGTTCCAGCCAAATCAGAGGATGATATTACCGTTACAATAGTTTCGAGATCCAACCAATAGGGCACCACATCTCCACCCCAGGGCATAAAATCGCGCACAACCAACACCTCTTCATCGGTGCGAGTTGATCCAAAAGCTCCATAATAGGAAGGAACTTGAGTATGGGGCGTCGTTGTTGTTTCTCCGCTGGGCGGAGCTTCGATTTCAGGGATTGTATTATTTATTACCCTTCCCGCTACTGGATCAGCAAATCCTATTTCCCAGAACAGATCACTGCCTCCCTCATTAGAGAGGGTCAATGTCTGAGTTTCAGTGTCACCTGTAAAGAGAGCAGCGGACATTGAAGTCGGTGTCCAGGCAATATCAGGAGCCGCCACAGAGTTACCAGTAAGTGAAACGCTTACTGTAGGATTGGTAGGATCATTGCAGGTAAGTGTAATACTTCCTGTTTGAACTTCAATAGTAGTTGGCATGAAAGTAACTACTAAATCATAATCCTCACCGGGATTCAGGCTGAATGGTGTATCATCCAGGCTGAATTCACCACCAGCTATCTGAATGTCTGTCACATCCAGGAGATCAGTACCAGGATTAGAAACCTCTACTGTAGCTGGATAAGTTCCACCAACATACACTTCACCATAATCGATAACCAATGGATCCACGCTGATACTGGGGGCACCTGTAACATTGAGCGTTGCAGGGATGATCGCAGGGTTCTCATTGGGATCATTACTGGAAATGATGATGTCAGCCATGTAATCGCCGCCAAACAATCCTGTGGCATCAAAGGTAATCAGAACGTCTTGTGAGGAGCCGGCGGAAATCGTACCGCCCTCAATATCGGCAGTCAGCCAGTTCTGTTCTTCAATTCCATCATCAACCTGGTATAATGTACCATTACCAGGACTGGAGAATAAATCAACGCCATCATGGGCGAGATCATAATTGGCAAATGCGTAGTCACCATAATAGAAAAGATTTACCAGATTGAATTGATCACCCTCCTGGGTGAGTTGCGCAATAGACTGAAATACATAATCATTGACCCATAGTTCACCATCAGGATGACCTTCTACCCAGACTGCACCATTGGAATAACCGTCGTATGTTGAATAAATGGTTTCGACGACAGTCCCATCATAATCAATTCGATAGAAGGGATTATCTAAATCAAAATCGGGTGCATCATTTACGATGAAATAATCACCATCCCAGGTGATCAATATATACCAATCAAACGGTGTACTGAAGGATCCAACTTCCGTACCTTCCATATCATAGCCATAGACATTTCCAGTGCCAGTTGCTACCCAGAAGTAATCCCCATCAAAGGTCATCGTATGGGCATCATCGTCGACTGCAAATTGATAAACCATCTCCCCAGTCTCAAAATCATACCGGTATAAACCATTATCATTCCAGGTGACTGAATAAAGATCTCCATCAGCCCAGACGTCTCCTGCATTGTTTAGGAGATAGTTACTAAACTCTCCAAGAATGTCCCCGGTATCGCGGCTTCCATCTCTAGAACTTCTTGCTCCAGGGTTGTCCTGGAGAACGCGAGAACGATATTCTGCGTTGTTCTGGTGGGCAACACGACTTTCATCGGCATAAAACCCGATATTGCGATCAGATCTTGCAGCTTCACTTTCTTCAAAGGAAATCGACCAGGTCAGATCACTTCCACCTTCATTAGAAAGGGTCAATGTCTGAGTTTCAGTGTCACCTGTAAAGAGATCAGCGGACATTGAAGTGGGCGTCCAGGCGATATCGGGTGCAGTTACTGCAGTTCCTGAAAGACCGACAGAGACGGTAGGATTCGTTGGATCATTACTTGTGATAGTAAGACCACCATCCTGAAAACCTATACTGGTTGGTGCAAATGTTACATCAAGATTATGTGCTTCACCGGGTGCCAGGCTGAACAGGGTTTCGTCTGCGCTAAATTCACCGCCTGCTGTTTGAACATCTGTAATATCCAACACATCGGTACCACCATTTGACACAACGAGAGTTGCTACATAGGTTCCACCAACGTATTGCTCTCCATAGTCAACCACACCAGGATCTACGCTGATACTGGGTGCGCCTGTCACATTGAGGGTAGCCGGGATGATCGCAGGGTTCTCATCGGGATCATTTGATGTAATGATGATATCAGCAATATATTCACCACCGATCATATCACTGGCATCAAACGTCACCTCGATATCCTGAGACGCGCCAGCAGCTAACATACCCCCTTCTTCTGAAAATGATAACCAGTTCACACGACTGGCATTTCCAGCCCAACGAACGGCATTAGCTATTAATTGAGCGGAATTACTTTCATAATCATAATAGTCAAAGCCTACAAACACAGCTCGACCTGAGCCATAGTCACGGGTGGTCACCAGATCATATTCACCAGCATCTGTCTGGACCAGTTTCTGGGCATCGGCATCAGTTATATCACACCAGAAGGTCGCATTGGGTCCGGCAAAAGTCGGTTCAACCCCTTCTGTTACCTCATTGTATTCAACTACAGAAAGGGGCACACCCTCACCATAGGCATCGCCCACCCACATTCCGGTAAAAAATCCAGTATAAAACATGAATTCCTGGGCGTTGCCACTATTCATCCCGCAAAAGACGATACCGCCACCAGCATTTACAAAATCCTGGAGAACTGGCGCAATTTCAGTAGCCATAATATCAAAGTCAAAACCACCATATTCCTGCTCATAAACCAGAAACAGGCTCTTACCTTCCAATTCACTCTCAAGCGTTGCGGCGTCTGTTGCGTATGTGTTAACGATGGTGAAATCTGTGAAATACATTGAAATAGCTTCCAGGGTGTTCACTACCTCACCAACTTCATCTGCGAAGGCACTCCATCCCAGGATATGCACTGTTTCCTCACGGCTAGCTTCTAAATTTAGAAAAGTTTCCAATTCAATGGCACTGACATGGGGTAAACCAGGATTATTATCATTCTCATCCGGGACATAATTATTTCTTATTCTGTCAATCTCAGCTTGTGTGAGATCGGGAAGCATTCGTTCACCAACCACGCTGCCAATTTCCCAATCCAGGGCACTACCCCCTTCATTTGAGATGGTCAGGGTCTGCACTTCTGTATCACCAGTGAAAAGATCAGCGGACATTGATGTGGGGGTCCAGGCGATATCCGGAGCAGTTACCCCTGTTCCAGAGAGTGGGATCGCTACTGTGGGATTGGAGGGATCATTGCTGGAAAGTGTTAAAACTCCTTCCTGAAAGCCAATGTTGCTTGGAGAAAAGGTGACATCAAAATCATATGTTTCACCGGGTGCCAGGCTAAATAGAGTCTCATCTGCGCTAAACTCTCCACCTGTCGTCTGAATATCGGAAACGATTAATAGATCGGTGCCTTGGTTTGATGCGGTGACAATCACCGGGTAAGTTCCACCCACAAACAGCTCACCATAATCCACTATATCTGGATCAACATTAAGGCTGGCTGCTCCAGTAACTCCCATAGTAGCAGGCACAATGACAGGGTTCTCATCTGGATCATTTGATGTAATGATAATATCAGAAGCATAATCACCACCAAGCAGACCAGCTGCATCGAAGGTCACCTCGATGTCTTGCGAGCCACCAGCAGAGATTATACCTGCGGCCTCTTCAATCGTTATCCATTCTACTCTATCTGAAAATAAAATTGCCAGGTCATCATGTAAATAATCCGTATTAAAGGCAACCTGTAAACCGTCAGTACCATCAATGTTTTCGATGCCGACCGATTGCCACCCGTCAGTGTAATTACCAACCAGTTCTAAGTAGTTGATCTTTATTTTACCATTTCTGTATATGATAATC
>JABMPR010000102.1 GCA_013202895.1 bacterium
GCCGTAATCAAAAGGCTGCTCAAGATATGGTAAGAAAAACCGGTCAACAGGGAGTACCACAAATGTGGATCAACAATAAGCCTGTGGTCGGATTTAATAGATATAAAATCAATAGAATGTTAGAGCTATAGGAGAAAAAAATGAAAATTCAACCGTTAGATGATCGCGTGTTAGTTGTACCTGCCGAAGAGGAAGAAACAACTGCTTCGGGCATCATTATTCCAGATACTGCCAAAGAAAAACCTCGTCGTGGCACCGTTGCAGCTGTTGGGAATGATGAAGAACTGCAGGAATTGGTCAAAAAGGGTGATGTTATCCTTTATGGCAAATACTCCGGTGATGAGTTGTCCTATGGTGGTACCGACTATCTGATTATAAACCGTGCTGATATTCTGGCAAAGCTCAGCTAATCCCGATTTACAGGTTAGATCTAAAAGGGAGTCTTCTGGCTCCCTTTTTTATTTTACCGATCATCAAGTGCTGGTTTCGACCTGTGAATTTGCCTTCACTAAGAGGAGGTACCCCCCTCGAAACAATCCTTCGACTTGGCTCAGGGTATAAAGCCACGAAATATTTCGCCTGTAGTCGAATACTTTGAGTAGGTCCTCAAGACAACAGTTTTGGGATAGATCAGGTTCCCAATGAATCCTAATGTTAAATATCCAGCAAAGCCCAAGCAAATTGGTGTACTGATCATAGATAACACATTTATATCAGATGCAGAAAGCATAGCGAAAAAACCATAACTAAATTAAGTTTCATGCAGTAAATGTGTTTGCTGCATTAATTATTATTAAATAGCAGGGTTAGGAAAAGCGTATGAAGCACAAGAATAATCTAATTTTGACTATTACTTTGCTATTACCTCAGTTCGTGATCAGCCAGCAACCATTGTTCAGTGAGTTTCTCTATTTCTCAAATTCTGAGATTTCTGGTGGAGGTCCCTACACGGGTTCCTCAGTGACCTTTGGTGGACAAGATGTCATGGATGGCTGGGTCCATAGTAACGATAATTTACTCATGAGTGCTTTTGGTTGTCCCACATTTTATGGATTAGTAAGTACTGCTGGCAGCATCACAATGAATGATTGTACAGAGGATATCTTTCAGGGTGGTTTTGCTGAATCAGTCGAAATCATTCAATCGCCACCTCCGTTCATGCTGGATTATTTGAGACTATCGGCAACCCACAATTTTACGGCAGATCAACTCATTGGCCGACCGAGTATGCAAGATTCACTCATTATGACGAAGCTGCGTTTTGCTACCGACGGGTTACACGTTTACCAATGGCCATACCAGATTCCACCTATGACAGCTGATACATCCCAACTGAATGATTATTATATGTATCATAATCATACTGTTGGAGATACTTGTCTTATCGACGGTTTCCATCATTTTGACTTTCCAGAACCTGATGATTCAAGCGGGTATATCATATGGAATTATCTCATTCCGGATACCACGGCCATTATTTATGTGCAGGGCGGCCAGGTACTAACCTACGGTCAAGTGCATGGCCAATATGTTGTGCTAACAGATAAATCGACCAACTATCAGCCTTCTGCTGATGGATATTCTGAGGATATTTGCTATAATAATATCTGGATTACTGATGATCTGGTTTATGCCGATTCAGACACTGCATCCGGCGAACCTACTATGGGGAGTACCAATCGACTGGGATTGGTCTCAGGTGCCAATATCATCTATGCTAACACGCTCGCAAATGGAGCTTCAAATCGACTGGGAGGGGCGAACATAATTATTAATGGTGCATTGGTTACATTCGAAGGATCCATCGTTACCCAATACTGGCAGAATACAATGGCCGACATATCAATGAGCGGACCTGACTACACTGATCCTGCGCTCTCCAAGGGTGATGGTCGAGGTGTACTCCACTTTGGGGATAGCGGGAATGAGGATTATCGTGGAATGATCTTCCTTTGGGGTGCGATGGTCCAGAATAAAAGGGGATACATGAAACGTAACAATCCCGGCCCCTATACATCAACGATTGGTTATGATAAATCTTATCATTTTGACCCAAATTTACTGACAATTGCACCTCCAGGTTTTGAAATGCTAATCTCACCCATACTGGGTGATTTAGACATAGACGGGGAATTGACTGTGCTAGACGCTGTCAGGTTGATTGAATTAGCTCTTCAATTGGGATATCCTCCTTCCCAAATTGAGACCTTCACAGCAGATTTGGACATGAATGGAATGTATAATATTCTGGATGTCATTCTACTCATCGAAAGGCTATGAAAAGCTTCGATTTTAACTTTCCATTAGAATAGAGATATAGTATGGTGGATCTCAACCATATTTTAGATTTGAAACGAATTTAGCAGGGTTGTAGTCGCTGAGTTCCTCTTATTTTGTCACCTTAGGGTCTAATACACCTCTAAAACAGTCGAATGATGCATTTTTCTGAGAGGGGAAATTTATGCCAAAAAATTTTGTGATTATCGGTGGCAACGGAGCCGGGATGAGTGCTGCCAGCAAAATCAGACGCCTCTCGCCTGAAGCTAATCTGGTCGTTTTTGAGAAAGGTGAACATATCAGTGTGGCAGCCTGTGGACTTCCGTATTGGATAGCTGGAGTTGTAACTGATGATCAAAAACTGCAAGTAATGACCCCTCAAATAGCTCGGGAAAAAAGAGGGATTGATGTCCGTATTCTGCATGAGGTGACTCAAATTGATCCACAGAATAATCGTATAACGGTGAGGAATCTGGAAAAGGATGTTACATTTGCTGAGCCCTATGATGCATTGCTGATAGCCACAGGTGCCCGTGCAATCGTTCCTCCAATACCAGGTATTAAAAATGAGGGTGTGTTTACTCTGAGGAGCCTGGCTGATGGTCAACGAATTCACGATTACTCCCATACAAATAGAATCCAGCATGTAACTATTATTGGAGCTGGATATATCGGATTGGAAATGGCAGAAGCATTTCGGTATCGAAACATTGAGGTCTCCCTGGTGGAAATGGCTGACCAAATCGTCCCTGCATTTGATAAGGATATTATTGAGCAAGTTAAAGAGCATATTATTAATAAAGGGGTAGAGCTAAATCTTGAAGCCCGGGTAAGCTCCATTGAAAAAACAGATGCAGGATTGTTGGTCAAAACTTCTATCAAAGATATCCAGACTGATATGGTGCTCGTGTCAACCGGGGTCAGACCCAATTCTGAACTTGCAAGTCATGCCGGAATCACGCTCGGAAAAAGTGGTGGAATTACGGTAAACAGCTTCATGCAGACAAATTTTCAGAATATCTATTCTGCCGGTGATTGTGCTGAACATCACCACCTCGTTTTAAACCAAAATGTGTGGATCCCACTGGCTCCTTCAGCCAATAAAGGAGGACGCATTGCCGGTGAGAATATGGCAGGTCAAAAGAATCAATTTCCCGGCATTATAGGAACCGCCGTGGCCAAGGTATTCGATTATATAATCGCTCAAACCGGTCTAACCGAAAAGCAAGCCAAAGCCACGGCAGCTTATGCCGAGATTGAGGCCATTATTGTCACAGCCGGTAGTCGCTCACATTATTATCCAGGTTCTACCCCGATCACCATCAAACTTGTTGTTGAGAAATCAAGCAAACGACTTCTGGGGGCTCAGATGATTGGCACATCAGATGTCGCTAAACGTTTGGATGTTTTTGCTACTGCAATTACTGCGAAAATGACCGTAGGGGATATTGGCATGTTGGATCTTAGCTATGCGCCACCTGTGGCACCCGTATATGATCCTATTCATGTTACAGCAAATGTCGCAAATAAGTAGGGTTATCTTCCAATAAAAATTGAAAATACAGTGCTTAGGGTCAATGCTGAATCATTTAGTACTCCTAAGGAAGCGTACTTACTATTGCCAGCTAAATATTGATGAAATGATAATATTTACATCTGCACTGCTGCTTGAAGCTTCAGGATAAAATTTGTTAAATAAATTATATAGTCACATATTAGCAGCTGTACAAATTCTTAGCATGCTTGCGTACCATAAAGAGGAAAAGAATGTCTGATGTCAAGATTAAACAGGTAAGTGGAACCACATTTGCAGCTCGTGGTGCTTCAGATAATTGGGTAGTTATGGAACCCGGGAATAAAGTGGGTGGTGAAGGTAAAGCCAACAGTCCAATGGAATTGGTGATTTTTGGTCTGGGAGGGTGCACCGCACTTGATGTTGAAAGTATGCTAAGAAAAATGAGACTTCCTGTAGAAAATATCGAAATCGATATCAAATCAGAACGGGCCGAGACCCATCCAAAAGTATATACAAAAATTGAAATGGTTTATCATTTCTATGGTAAAGACTTACCACTCAAAAAGTTGGAGAAAGCCGTCAAGCTCTCAAAAGATTCTTATTGTTCTGTCAATGCGATGTTAGCAAAAACAGTAGCCATAAATACCCAGATCGAGAATCACAATACAATATGATACATCGACTCATAGCCTATTCCCTCATTCTGTTGGGGATTGGGGGAACAATTTACATGGGAGTAAAGGGGATATATGGTGATCGCTATGAGACTCCCTCTATGAGCATTGAGTCGTTTAGGCGACAACTTGCTGATTCCAGTCGCTATATCTTAATTGATGTGAGGACAGAGGCAGAAATATCGGCTAAGCCCGCTCCATGGGAAAACACCATTCACATTCCCCTCCTTGCTCTGGAAGAGCGCTGCATGGAACTGGCTGAGTTTAAGGATTTACCTCTGATGATGCTATGTCCTACGGGGAATCGATCTCGCCAGGGAGCCAGATTGCTGAGATTGGCAGGATTTAAAGCTTATTATTTGACGCAAGGTATGTTTTAAATAGGAAATAAAAATGAATAAGAGATACATAAAAATGTTATCAGGTCTTGGTGTTGGAGCTATCTTCGGATTTGCATATTACTATTATATTGGCTGCGCTTCAGGTACCTGCGCGATTACATCAAATCCGTATATTAGTACCGCTTATGGGGCAATGATGGGGCTGATAGTGATCTGGCCAGATAAGGAAAAAACTGATGAGACTCTTCCCGATTCCATCGACACAGCCGATGGCAGGTTCAAGAGCGCAGAGCACACGGAGGATGTTTTATAGCTTTGTCATTCTGAATAAACATTGTGAAGAATTACGATCCAAAAGTGGGGGTTGATTCGTTGGAGAGGGATATATGGAGAAAGATCATGGGCAAAACACTTAACATTCAGTTCCTGTTTTTATTAGTCTTCATACCTGCTATCTGCTTGGGCCAGACCAATAATTTTGAATTTATTCAATACGATACTGAATATGTTGGTAGTGATGAATTTGTGGTGCTACATGGCGATATCTTCAGTCTAATAGACGTGGATCAATCCATCACCGTTACACGAGTTACTCATTCTATCCCGGCTACATGGAGCAGTTCGTTTTGTGTTGGACCTGCCTGTCTGCCGCCATTCCTGGATATTTTTACATTTAATTTTGAAGCTGGCGATACCGCATTGTTTACTCTGGATACATATCCCTATGGTGAAGAAGGGGTGGGGTTCTGGACCATGTTTGCAGTTGATTCATCAACTATGGAAGTTGACTCGGTCCAAATCACAATGGAATTCGTTACAGTGGCGATTGATGAAGATGCTAATACGCCGATATCTTTTGATTTGTCAGCAATCTACCCCAATCCAAGCAATGCCTGGATAAATTTTGACCTGAATATTGAAAACGCTGGCAGCTATTCTGTAAATCTTTATGCTTTGGACGGACGTAAAATCGCCAGCCGGGAGTATTCATTAAGATCTGGAAAAAACCAATTGCAGTGGGGGATGATGGGGCTGCCATCAGGTAATTATATTATAAGTGCTAAAGGTGAAGGACGAACGCTATCCAGACAGGTGAGTATCATAAAATGAGACATCTGCTGCTACTGCTCATCATTGCTCTCTCTTTTGGACAGGAAAAAAACCTGCCTCAGGTCAATCTCAAAGACCTGAAAAACAAAACTCAGAATACAAACAGTCTTATTGAGGGTAAACTTACCCTGATCAATTTTTGGGCTACCTACTGCGTGCCCTGCCGTAAAGAGATGAAACATTTGAATCGGATTAACGCCACCTATGCCGAACAGGATGTGCAGGTCGTGGGTGTGGCGATTGATGATTCCCGAACGGTAGGTCGTGTAAAATCAATGGTAAAATCTCAGAAGCTGAACTATACTATTCTTCTGGATACTGAGCAAAAGCTCTACAAGAATTTCAATACTTCAGCTATGCCATTTTCAATACTTGTTGATCCCAAAGGCCAAATTCTATGGGAGCATACGGGTTATATTCCTGGTGATGAAACAAAAATGGAAGCTGAAATAAAAAAAGCTCTGAAAAATGAGCCGGAAGGCTGATCCCTCTTTTTGTTTACCACGCTACGTCTCATCATACTATTCAGTTTACCATTTGGTCTAATTGCTGAGGGCGTTTCCTGGAATATTGGGCTTGTTTCACAGGTTGGAAAAGGCGAACAATTAGGTGTTGACTACGATTATTTAGAAAATTTTATCACTGGGTCAATAGAATATGGGAATTGGTATCTTGATCTCTCATTTGAATCCAGCACCCCTCCTGAATACGGTTTTGAATATCAAGGGTTTGATCGGATCTTTCTGAGTTATATAGGAAACGCACAGTCGCTTGAGATTGGTGATATTTCTGCGGTATTTGGTCGCGGTCTTGCCTTAAATCTTGATGAGGATCGAGCCATAGATTTTGATAATGAGATAAAAGGTCTACGTTTGACATCCTCATTTTTGGACATACATGAGTTGGATATTGTGGCTGGCATAAATAATGGTTATCGATTTTATTCCCCAAGTTCTAATCTACGACTACCTGATGGCGAAGCTAATTATGAACTTGCAGGGGCTGAAGCGACAATCAACAGCACCAATGGCATTTGGACCCTGGCACCATATTTTATAGCGAGCCGTCTAAATTCTGATCATGTATGGCGTACCCTGGATCCCTCCCTGGGAGCCGTTTCCAACGATACAGTCTCACAGACCATGCACTCGATCCAGAGCGGCTGGAGCCAGTCTATTTATGGAAATTCCTGGGATGTGTATCTCGAATACAATCAGACCTGGAAAGCATTTGACTATCCGCTCATCACACCAGAAATAATAGATTTGGAAGATGGTCTGGTATTTCAGAACGAAATTCGCAACTACGATTCCCAGGGGAATGCTTTCAATTTACAGCTCAATTGGTTTCCAGAATGGTTTACCAGTATGTTTGAATATAAACGCTATCTCAACGGTCCTGAATCCGCAGGTGACAAGCGAAACCCTCTCCTATTGGCAACAAAACCTTTGCCCTGGCAGTTAGGACCCACGGCCCTTCGTCAGCATGACATTAGTCTGCTGGGAAATGTAACCCATCCAATTGATTATGGTGATGAAGTTGGCTGGAATTTCGAGCTGCGGAAAAACATTAACGAGTATTGGATAGTCATTTTTAATGGGGCTCAGTCATCACAAGCCAGGGATACAAAAGATTTGGACCAGAAAGATCGATTTTGGCCTGATCGATCAAAAGAGACCAACCCCTGGGAGGAATATTTTACCGAAATCGAATATTCAGGTGAATCCATATCACAAAGAATGTTTATTGCGTATACACGCTCGGTTTTGAGTGGGCAGTCAGCTGCGGAAATCTATGAACACATTACTTTGGTGCCTGCCTATTTGTCCTGGCACCCTATTGACAATCTGGTCCTTTCCACAGTCCTGGAATTACAGTTCTCGTCCATTTATGGAGAAATATATGGTGGAGAAATGCTTGAGGAGCATAATTATAACAGCACCCATTTCATAGCCAGTAGCGATTTCCTTCATAAATATTCAACATCCTTAATTTGGGATACAAATAATGATCATGACTCGATTAGTGGTGAACATATCCGCCAGCATTGGGTCAGCGCTGAAATCTCAATAAAACCGGTTGATGGAATGTGGGTTCGGGCGTCCTATGGCAAGGAAAAAGGTGGTGTTCGCTGTACTGGCGGTGTCTGTAGAGTTCTAAATCCCTTCAAAGGATTTCGGATGACCCTGGAGTGGCGACTATGAGACATACCATCCTAATATTTGTAATTAGTATTTTATTCTGGTCCTGTGAGTGGGAACCAGATCAAGTTGAGGTTGATGTAAAAACCAGCTATCGAATTTTAAATATCGCAGTTGGAGACACTGCTAAAATTGACATCAGGGGAATTGGTTTTGATCCGCTTGAGGGTATTGACACATCGATAGTTAAAGTTATTGAACGTATTGAGAGTGATTCTGCGCATTACACATTTATTGGGAAAGTTGCTGGTCAGGTTGATCTGATCCTCAGGTATCAATTAGAATTGACTCCTAATTCTGGTCTAGAACCGGCTACAATGTATTTAAAACTTACATTTAGTAATGGGGTTCCGCTGGGGATACATGTTGGTGATAGTTTGAGCGTCGATCTTTTGGATTACTTTGATTCAATGACTCTAGCCACAATTGACTCAATGAGTGTCAGTAGGAGTGGTCCAAACTTTTGGGTTGATCTAGATTTGAACAGTGGAATTATTAGGATTGAGGCTCTCAGTCCTGGTATTAATGATCTACTTTTATTACCCTATAATATTGAAGGTCAACAACTTACACCACTGTTGTTTGAAGTAAGTTCATCTATCAGGAAGGTGGTTCTAGCTGAAATGTTCACAAATAGCGGGTGTGTAAATTGCCCACAAGCAAATGGCTACCTGGACAATATTTATGAATCTTATAGCGAGGATCTGGTGGTTCTTCGCTACCACGTTAATTGGACCGATCCGGCTGACCCCATGAATCTCTATAATCCTACCGAGGTATGGACACGCGTCCTGTATTATAGTGCTTTTGCCGCTCCTGGCTTTGTTCTTGATGGTTCTCTGGTAGGCACCCTGGATGAAGCTGATTGGATTGGCAGGGTGGGGCTGGCCGCTGCAGGCGCCACACCGCTGTATATTTCCCCAGTTGATTTTATTGAGAGTAGCGATAGTCTCTTTATTAATTACAAACTGGACACTTTTGGCGAAAACCTGAATTCAGTGGTTTGTTGGTCCACAGTAATAGAAGATAGTATTGAATTTCTTGGGTCAAATGGTGAGGATATCCATATGCAGGTCATGCGCGATATGGAATTTACTCTTATTCCGGAGATTGATTCAGTGATCACCATCCACCATAGTTTAAAAAAACCAGATGATTTCGGATCAGCGAACCCCATGAGTTTGCTCGTGTTCGTTCAATCTGAATCTGATAAAATGGTCCTTCAGGCACGCCAAACCAGCTTATTCTAAATCGTGGCTGAATTTCATCCATTTTTTGTTCATTTCCCCATTGCTCTGATCATGGTGGCAGTTCTCTTTGACGTGTTTGGTACCATTAAAAATCAAAAACAAAGTAGGTATGTTGCATTCATTCTGCAGGCTCTGGGTGGTCTTTCCGCCATCCTGGCGGCGTTTAGTGGTAATCTGGCAGAGTCCGGTTTTAGAAAGCAAGTGGCGCTGACAGAAGCAATCACCAACTCATTCAACGCTCACATTTCAATGGGGAACATAACAGTATGGCTCATCCTGCTTCTGGTAGCGTTCAGAACCTTTGCCATCCTGGAGAAGAAAACCTGGGCTCAGAGTGGGTGGTTGTTCCCGATTATTGGCGTAGGATTGGCAGTCCTGGTATTATGGACAGGATTACTTGGTGGTAAACTCAGTAGGGATATCCTTCAGTTTTTTGTACAACATTGAGTTTCGCTCAAACAACTTATCACCTAAAAACATAAAAACATAAAGACATTCAGCTGACATTTGTCTCCTTTTTGGCAAGGGGAACCTGCCACCTACAAAAGGTGCAGCGATTGCCGGGTAAGCTCCTCAGACAAGTGTCTTCTAGCTTACAAAATCCAGATAATTATACAGGATCCATAAAGCACCACTTGCACACACTGCATCATGATATATATTACATACCGACCAGTCGGTATGTTGGCAATGAATTGGACAGGAATTTAAAATGACAGAGAGAAGACCCAGTTCAGAGCGCCGTATTGAGATACTTGAGGCAGCCCTTAATGTGTTTGTAAAAAAGGGCTATTCTGAAGCAAGAATGGATGACATCGTTCAGGAAATCGGTCTAAGTAAGGGTGCCTTATATCATCACTTTCAGAGTAAACGCGATTTATTCATCACGCTAATTGAGCACTGGATGGACCAGTTTTCAGCGATTGAGCGTGGAGGTAAATTGCATGGTAAACCTTCAGCAGAGATCATCCAACATATCGCCAGATTTACTGCAAAGCTATTCCAGCGGAATCCAAACTGGTTCCTGGTTGAACCAGAAATATGGGCAATTGCCAATCGTGACAAGGAAATTAAAGAATTGGCAAGCCAGCTTTATTCCCGAGTTCTTGCCGAATTTGAAACACTTATCAAACGCGGAATGAAGTATAAGGAATTCAGGCAGGTAAATGAAAAAATGATCGCTATGACTATCATGACTTCTCTCCATGGTATGATCTGGTTTGTCCTGTTTAAACCCACAGACTTTTCGCTTGAGGAATACGTTGACCTGAACATGAAATTAATTCTAGATGGTATAGCCATTCAGAATGAAAAATAAAATTGTAGCCAAAATAAGGAGAATGAGATGAAAAAGGGTGGCGCATTTTTAACCACACCCTTTGGGGTAGATGAGATCTTCACCAGAGAGAAGTGGAGCGATGACCAGAAAGAGTTCTTTGACGCCATTAGCGATTTTGCCGCTGAAGTCATAGCACCGAGAGCCCTGGCTCTTGAAAAACTCGACGAAGAATTAAGCCGGGATATGATGATGCAATTGGGGGAGATGGGAATGCTGGGGATGGATGTTCCCGAGCTATACGGTGGAATGGGGCTAGATAAAACCTCTGCCGCATTAGCCCTGGAAGCCATGGCGAAAAGCCAAAGCTCGTCCTTATTGGTCACGGTCACTGACCATACTGGAATTGGAACTTTGCCAATTCTCTGGTATGGAAACGATGAACAAAGGCAAAAATACCTACCCAAAATGATGACAGGTGAATGGATGAGCTCTTACGCTCTCACAGAGCCCGGGGCTGGATCAGATGCATTAAACGGAACAGCATCAGCGAAACTCAATGATGCAGGCACCCACTACATATTAAATGGTGTTAAGCAGTTTATCACAAATGGTGGCTGGGCTGATATCGGAGTTGTTTTTGCCAAGGTGGATGGAGAAGCGCTCACAGCATTTATTCTGGATCAGGATACCACTGGATGGGAGCGTGGACCTGAAGAGCATAAGCTAGGAATTAAAGGCTCTTCAACAACGACCTATGTCTTGAATGATTGTATGGTCCCCATTGAAAATGTCCTGGGAGGGGTTGGAAAAGGACCCGCAGTGGCTTTTAACGTGCTTTACATAGGCCGTTTAAAACTAGGGGCTGTTACCATGGGAGGAGCAAAGCAGACCATAAAAACGGCACTCAATTATGCCAAAGAACGCCAACAGTTTGCCCAGCCCTTAACCGCATTCGGTATGATCCAGCGGAAATTTGCAGATATGGTTATTCGCTGCTATGAGGCCGAGACCATTACCTATCAATCCACTGGATCCATTGATGCAGGTGTTGAGATGTTCGCAGACGATGATCCAGAATATTATAATCATCTTTATTCTGTGATTGAAGACCATGCCATTGAGAATAGTGCCAACAAAATCTTTTCATCTGAGGTACTCTGGATAAATGCCGACGATGGCGTTCAAATTTTTGGCGGCTATGGATTTTCTGAGGATTATCCTCTCGCCCGTATTTTACGTGACGAGCGCGTGAATCGCATTTTTGAAGGCACCAATGAAATCAATAAATTGATTATTTCAGGGATTGCCCTGAAAAAAGCAATTCTGGAGGAACTCCCAATCCGTGAGCAAATCGCTGAACTTGGTGATAATTGGATTCCTCAAGTGGATATACCTGCAGATCATCCTGAGATTCAGGGGATTAGAGCTGTTGAATTTGGGCGTGGCATCGTTTTGAAAACCCTCAATGAACTGATCTTGAAACATGGTCAGGACTTCAAAAACACACAATTTGAAATTGAAGCCTTTGCCAATATGGTAATTGCTCAACTGGTAAGTTTCAGCGTCTTGAGACGGTATCTGCAGTTGGATTTTTCAAACCCCCGGCGAGAGATTGTGCATTCTGTCATGAAAGTTTCTCTTCTGAGAAATTTGGAGGTGATCGTCTCAAATGCGAAAAAAATTCTCAGACATATCCTTGATGAGAATAATCGCAATACCACGCTGAAATCGCTTGACCAGACTTTGGTGGACCTTGCCTTTCATGTAGACGTGATCGAGGAACAGAAGAATGTATTTCAACTCTTACTCAAACGCGGTGAATATCCGTTTAATGACTAAGATTTAGGAGGTAAAAAGAATGAGTGAAAGATATAGTGTAATTGTTGATGCTGTTCGGAGTCCCATTGGAATAAAAAATGGAGAAATGATCGGGATGCGCCCGGACGAAATAGCAGCTCAGGTGGTGAAAGGACTCCTCCAGAGGAATCCGAGTGTCAAGCCAGAAATGGTGGAAGATTTGGTATTGGGATGTGCTTTTCCAGAGGGAAATCAAGGGATGCTTATGGGGCGCGGCGTCGCTCTGCTTGCCGGATTACCAGTGACTACCACAGGAAGCACCATTAACCGTTTTTGCGGTTCCTCAATGGATGCCCTCCACCAACTCAGCACTGCAATTATGGCGGGTGACAGGGAGATTGGTATTGCTGCGGGAGTGGAAGATATGTTCGGTGTGCCCATGGGAGGTTATAATCCTGATTTTAGTCCCGAGCTATATGAAATGGACTATTACATGGGCATGGGTGAAACTGCTGAAAATCTAGCCCAGGAACTAGAAATCAGCCGTGAAGATCAAGAAGAATTTGCCATGTCATCTCATAAGAAAGCCTTAGTGGCACAGACTACCGGAAAATTCGATAATGAGATTATTCCCATTGAGATCGAAGGTATTCGTGTCGAAAAAGATGAGGGACCAAGAGAGCCGGATGAAGCCAAGATTAAATCACTTTCTCCAGCCTTCCTCGAAGACGGCAGCATAACCGCGGCGACATCAAGTCCCATCAGTGTGGGTGCTTCGGCTATCCTCGTGATGAGCAATGCCATGGCTGCAGAATTAGGTGTTAAAGTAAGAGCCAGGATTATTTCAAGGGCTACTGCTGGTGTGGAACCGACGCTTATGGGCTCAGGTCCGTTACCAGCTACGGAGAAGGCTCTCGACAAAGCAGGTATGACATTGGATCAAATGGATGTTATTGAGCTTAATGAGGCCTTTGGCGCACAATCCTTATACGTGATTCGCAAAGGGGATTGGCCCATGGAAAAAATAAATTTGAATGGTGGAGCCATCGCTCTGGGACATCCCCTGGGATGTTCTGGTGCCAGAATTGTCACAACGCTCTTAAACGTGATGGAACAAAATGATGCGCACTATGGTCTGGCAACCATGTGCATTGGAACCGGACAGGGTATTGCCACCATCATCGAAAGGAATTGATCATGGCGCTAAAAATTGAAAAGGTAGCTGTCCTGGGGGCTGGAGTTATGGGGGCTCAGATAGCCACCCATCTATCCAACGCCGGAATTCCGAGCTTCCTGTTCGACATGAACCAGGAATTGGCAGAGCAGGGTTTGGAGGGGATGAAAAAGCTGAAACCCAGCCCGGTGTACAATCCAAAGACTTTGGAGCTGATTACACCGTGCAACTACGATGATCATCTGGAAAAGATCAGCGAGGTTGACTGGGTTGTTGAAGTCATCGCAGAAAGGTTGGATTGGAAACAGGGATTATTTGAAAAGATCATTCCGATGCTGAATCCCACTGCTCTTTTAACAAGCAACACATCAGGACTGGCTCTGTCAGAAATGGCGGCATCGATGCCTGACGATTTAAAAAAACGATTTTTTATCACTCACTTCTTCAATCCCCCACGATATATGAAATTGGTGGAATTGATTGGTGGCCCTGAAACAGGACCGGATGCCATGCAGGATATGGCCGTTTTCCTTGAAGATGTTCTGGGGAAAGGGGTGGTCTGGGCAAAAGATACAGCAAATTTCATCGCAAACCGAATTGGCGTTTATGGAATGATGCTGACCCTCAAATTAGCACGTGAAAAACGTCTGAGCATCCCGGATGTGGATGTCCTAACTGGGACAGTTATAGGACACATGAAATCTGCAACCTTCAGAACAGGGGATGTTGTTGGCTTGGATACACTGGTTCATGTCGCCGAAAATGCCTATGACAAGGGTGAAAATGACGAGGAGAGAGATATTTTTGTTATTCCCAGCTATCTTAAATCCATTTTGGAAAATGGTTGGTTGGGTCAGAAGACACAACAGGGTTTTTACAAAAAAATAGACAAGGATATCCTGGCTCTCAATCTCGATACCTTCGAATATGAGCCATCTGTTAAGAAGAAGTTCGATGCCATCCGTGTTTCAAAAAATGAGACCTACTTGCCTGGAAAACTAAGAAGCATTGTTAAGGTTGATGATATCGCCGGAAAATTTCTGTGGGAACTGCATGCAGGAATATTGATTTATTCTGCCAATCGTTTACCCGAAATCTCTGATGATATTGTGAACCTAGATAATGCAATGAAATGGGGATTCGGATGGGAAATGGGACCCTTCGAGATCTGGGATGCCCTTGGAGTTTCTGGGACCATTGAGCGGATGCAGCGAGAGGGTAGAAAAATTCCTGCCTGGGTAAAAACCATGCTGGAAAATGGTATTGATTCTTTCTATGGATTTAACGGTAAGGAAAAGACTTTTTACGATCTTGCCTCTGAAACCATGAAACCTGTGCCCACACATCTGCTCACAGTCGATTTTGATGTGATTAAAAAAACTGGTGGTCTTATAAAAAAGGATTGGTCGGCATCTCTGGTTGATCTTGGGGATGGTGTAGCTGCGGTGACCTTGCATTCTGTTTTACAACCAACTTTTAACCCAATTGATGGCTCTGTGATCAGCATGTTTGATCAGGGGGTTGATTGGGTTCAAGAGAATGGCTATAAGGGTTTGGTTATCGTCTCTGAGGCGACCCATTTTTCAGCAGGAGCTAATCTGGCTCTCATGCTTCGAGCCATCGATGAGAAAGATTGGGATAGTCTAGCAGCTATGAGCAAAGCCATGCAGGACACGCTCCAAAAGCTTCGTTTTGCTCCTTTCCCAGTTGTGGCAGCTCCCCATTCTCTAGCACTTGGTGGTGGATATGAGACCATCGCTGCAGCGGATAGGATTGTGGCTGCCGCTGAGTTGTACACCGGCTTGGTAGAAGTAGGTGTCGGCTTAATTCCAGGTGCAGGCGGTAATCTACGGATGATCATGAAGGCTCAGGATCGCATGGCTAGAGGTCGAGCCGGTGCATTCCAGGTTGCTCAGAAGGCATTTGAAGCCATTGGTTTTGCCAAGGTATCAATGTCTGCCAAGCATGCTGTGTCCATTGGCTATCTCACAAAAGAAGATAAGATAATAGTTAATGGTGAGCACCGGATTGCCAAGGCAAAGGAAGAGGTAATTTCCATGAGTGATGATTATGTCGCTCCAGAGTTTCGAGCAGATCTATTCCTACCTGGTAAAGGAGGCCGGTTGGCGGTCAAAAGCAGCGTGAAAGGATTGTTAAAAGCGGGAAAAATTTCCGAGCATGATGCCTTAATTGCTGAAAAACTGGCTTTTGTCCTAACAGGTGGGGACAAAGGAGGAATCATGAAGCCCGTTGATGAGCAATATCTTCTGGATATTGAAAGAGAGGCTTTTGTTTCACTTGCCGGGGAACCTAAGACCCGGGCGCGCATTGAATACATGTTGAAGCGAGGGAAACCTCTCAGAAACTAATCAGTGCCCCCAGGTTTTCCGTTTTCCTCCTCCGGGTACTTTAAAAAAAAAGGCGGCGAATATTTTCGTCGCCTTTTTATATTTCATTTGTGATTCTCTGTTTAAATTATTAGCATTACAAGTATTCTCTCCTCAATGGGAGAATATTCTTTTTTTACATAAAAATCGGAATTGCATTATGAAAATTGAAGAGAAAAAAGAGATCAGGGATCGTATTAATTTTGAAATAAGTGAGGCCCGAGAACAGGTTGGTGAGTTGGTAATATTGACCAAGCCTATTGCCCCCGACGATGCTATCGGAAGAATCTCAAGAATGGACGCCATCAACACAAAAAGTGTAAATGAGCATTTGCTGGTTAAAACGCAGGCGAGACTGCTCAAACTGGAATCAGCCTTGTCATATATTAATAAAGATGACTATGGCAATTGTCGAATCTGTAAGCAGCCCATACCGCTAGGACGTCTGATGATGCTTCCTGAGACAGAAACCTGTGTAGACTGCGCTTGAATAAAAAGCTCGGGGCGGCTTAGTCTAATTGTATCTATTACTTTATTTGAAAATTCTATTATTTACTACTGTTAGTTATTTCCCCAAAACAATCTTCTCACCCTACATCATCCAAATAAATGCATATCGTTTGATGGTAGTCGTTAAAACGATTACCAGGATTGTATCAACAGGTAATATGCAGGATGAGATTTGTATCTTTATCGTTGATGTAGCTTAGCGCTTCAGGGGTTGTTTTAACAATCAATTCCACATTCATCTCAAAGGCTCTGGCCCGAACTTCTTCTGTGACGGGTAAACGACCATTCATACCTGTTCCTACAACGAGTGTCGCACAATTCCAGGGGATGTTTTCGGCAGTTGTCAGGGGGGTATGATTAAAGCGCGCTTTTAAGGAGCGAGATAGACGCTTTTCGCGTTTCTCGATTAAGCGGTTGTTGATGATCACAATATCGTGGGTATACACCTGCCCGTCGATATTGATCTTCCCAAATTCAAAATATTCAACACGCATAATGATACTTCCTGTGTTGCAGGATTAGCAGATACGAGGTAATTGTTCTCCAATCGGCATATCGACAATCCGATTAACCCCCAAACCAGTACCTAAGCTAACAATACCGGGATGTTTTTCGGTTACTTCACCCAGGATGACAGCAGCCTTACCAAGTGGATTTGCTTTTATGGCAGATAACATGTCATCAACTATTTCCGGAGGAACGACTGCAATCAGTTTCCCCTCATTCGCAACATATAGCGGATCAATCCCCAAAATCTCACAGGCACCCCGTACATTCTCCCTGACCGGGATACGATCGCCATAAATCTGGATACCAACATTCGAAGAAACTGCAAATTCATTTAAACTGGCAGCCACACCTCCACGGGTTGGATCCCGCATGGCATGAATCTCGGAACTTACACCTAGCATATCCTTGACAAGGTGGCTTAAACCCGCAGTATCACTATTAACAGTAGACTGGAATGAAAGACCTTCACGACTGGTCATAACTGCCATGCCGTGATCTCCAAGCGTTCCAGAAAGCAGGATTTGATCACCTGGTTTCAGATTAGAAGCCGAGATGTGGATGTCATCTGGTACAAAACCAATCCCAGTGGTATTGATGAATAGTTTGTCACAACTTCCCCGGTTAACCACCTTTGTATCACCTGTGACTATCTGAACTCCAGCTTTTTTTGCAGCCCGTTCCATTGACAGTACGATACGATGCAGCGTTTCAAAGGGCAACCCTTCCTCCAAAATAAACCCAACACTTAAGAATTTTGGTACCGCGCCACTCATGGCAACATCGTTGACAGTTCCGTTTATTGCCAGATCGCCGATATCTCCCCCTGGAAAGAATATGGGATCAACCACGAATGTATCCGTGCTGAACGCAATTCGACCGCCTGGATTGTCTAGGATAGCTTGATCTTCCATTTTTTTAAGGGTGCTGTTAAAAAAGCGTGGGAGAAAGATTTTGTCAATCATCTCGTTTGATAACTTACCCCCGGCACCATGGGCCAGCTGGACCTTATCATGACTCAGAATTGGAACAGGGCAAGAGAGGGCTTCGCGAAAATCCACAGCATTCATTTGAATATCTTTTTCAAACCCGCTCTGAAGGTGTCAAGCTGGTTGAAATTAATCATTCGAAATCCGCTGGTATTTATAGTATGCTGCACAAGCTCCTTCGTTGGAAACCATAGTAGCACCCATCGGCTGCTGTGGTGTGCATTCTTTCCCAAATGCTGGACAATCGTGGGGTTTTTTTATTCCCTGGAGAATCACACCACTTATGCAGATTTCTGGCTCTTCAGCATGAATATCAGCTACATCAAATTTTAATTCGGCATCATAAGCTGCATATTTTTGACTGATTTTAAAGCCGCTAACTGGAATCTCTCCAATACCGCGCCACTTGCAGTTTGCTACTTCAAAAACATCCCGAATAATGGCTTGAGCTGGTTGGTTGCCACCCTGCTCTACAATTCGCGTGTAGCGATTTTCAACCTTGTAGATTCCAGCTTCCAGCTGTTTTACGGAATGCAGAATGCCATCCAGAATGTCCAGGGGTTCAAATCCTGTAATAACAATAGGGACTTTATATTTTTGGGCAATGGGCTCATATTCATCCCATCCCATAACGGTACAAACATGACCTGCTGCCAGATAAGCCTGGACACGATTAGTGGGGGAGGAAAGCAAAGCTTCCATGGCTGGAGGTACTCGCACGTGACTCACTAATTCACTGAAATTATTTAGACCCTCGCGGGCAGCCTGAGTGATAGCCATTGCGTTTCCAGGTGCTGTTGTTTCAAATCCGACGGCAAAAAACACCACCTCTTTTTCAGGATGTTCCCGGGCAATTTTTAAGCTTTCCAGTGGGGAGAAGACAGTTCGCACATCGCCACCTTCAGAGCGAACCATGAACAAGTCCTTATGGCTGCCAGGAACTCGGAGCATATCACCAAAACTAGTAAATATGACATCGGGAC
>JABMPR010000103.1 GCA_013202895.1 bacterium
GGTCCCATTGGATGAATGGCACTTCAGGCGAGGTCATCCCTTTCAGTCAATACGATGACGGTGGAGATCTTGTGGAAACCGCCTTTCTAGTTCAGGGAATCCTGGCAGCGCGAAATTATTTTGATAGCGATGATCCTGTGGAGCAGGATCTAGTCATTCTGGCCACAAACCTATGGGAAAGCGTAGAGTGGGACTGGTACCGGCAGACACCGGAGAGCAATTACCTCTACTGGCATTGGTCACCAAATTTTGATTGGACCATGAATTTTGCTCTTCAAGGACCAAACGAAACCGGGATAGTGTACATGCTGGCCGTTGCCTCACCGACCCATGGCATTCCAGCTGAACTCTGGGAAGATGGTTTTGCATCATCTCCCAACTATGACAATGGAAACAGCTATTACGGAATAAATCTTGACGTTGGTTGGCCATATGGTGGACCACTGTTCTTTGCCCATTACTCCTATCTTGGTTTTGATCCACGTGGGATACAGGACAGTCACACCAATTATTTTTTCAACAACCGGAATCATACGCTCATCAACCGTGCCTGGTGTATAGATAATCCAGGGGGATTTGTGGGTTATGGCGAGAATTGCTGGGGTCTCACCGCCAGTGATGATCCTTTCGGCTATCTAGCCCACGAACCAATTCTGGGTCGCGACAATGGAACCATTACTCCCACTGCTGCTCTGTCCAGTTTTCCATATACTCCCATAGAATCTATGTCTGCACTCCGACATTTTTATAACGAGCACGGAGATAGAATCTTTGGACCATTTGGTTTTTATGATGCTTTTAATGAAACTCATGACTGGTATTCCAGTTCTTATCTGGCCATTGATCAGGGGCCCATCATCGTGATGATAGAGAACCACCGTAGCGGCTTAATTTGGAATCAGTTTATGGCTAATCCGGAGATCAGTCCAGCCCTGGAATCCATGGGATTTATCCCTGATACAACGGTCTCCGTCCTACCGGATAAAGAAGTGTTGCTAAAGGATCAGAATTTCCGTTTACTCAGTACCTTTCCCAATCCCTTCAACAGTCGTGTCAGTATCCGCTTTGAAGCACCGCAGACAGGTAAAATTAATCTGATAATCTACGATGTGCTGGGTCATGAAATCTATCACCTGAATCAGCCCCAAGGAGAAGGATCAGGCATTCTACATTGGGATGCCACCAACGATCAGGGCCGGGAAGTGGCCAGTGGTATGTATGTGTTCCGTGTTTCCTGTGGGTTTGAGGATGAATTCGGGAAATTGCTGCTGATACGATGAAAGCATTTGTGTTATGAGGAATATTCATCCTTGGAAGCTGGTATGCACCCTCGTCTTAAGCTTCATACTCATGCAAATGAGTACATCCTGTAGAAAAAGCAGCAGTACAAAAGTCATCACCCTGGATTTCTGGGCATTCGGAGCGGAGGGAGATAATGTCCGTAAATTCGTAACTGGGTTTGAAGCGGAAAATCCCGGCGTTCGCGTCTTGGTTCAGAATATTCCCTGGACTGCGGCTCACGAGAAACTCCTCACAGCGTATGCCGGAAATTCAATGCCTGATATCTGCCAGCTCGGCAACACATGGATCCCTGAATTCGTGGCTCTGAATGCACTTGAAGGTTTAGATCGTTCAATTGACTCATCGAATATGATCTCATCCGAATCCTATTTTCCTGGTATTTGGGAAACCAACCGAATTGAAGGAAATCTCTATGGTATCCCCTGGTATGTGGACACCCGCGTGCTTTTTTATCGAAGTGATTTGCTCCGCAAGATCGGATGGGATAGCCCACCTGAGACTTGGGAGCAGATGCTTGAGATCTCCAAGCGGCTGATTGAAAGTGGATACACCAAATATGGCGTGTTCCTACCCTTGAACGAATGGGTGGTGCCAACCGTTCTCGGAATGCAACAGGGCTCAGCCATACTTAAAGATGACGCTTGCTACGGGGCTTTTTCAGATGAAAGTTTCCTGCGGGGGCTAGAGATCTATCAGCATTTCTTCCAAGATGGTCTTGCACCAAAGGGCATGACGGAGGTGAACAATGTTTATCAGGGTTTTCAGGAAAACACCTTCGCTCTATATATTAGCGGTCCCTGGAATATTGGAGAGATGATGAGTAGGCTCCCGGCCCAGATGCAGGATGCCTGGGATACCGCTCCTCTGCCAGCTCTCAGGAGTGAAGATTATCCTGGTCTTTCATTAGCGGGTGGTTCATCTCTAGTGATATTCCGCTCCTCCCAGCACAAGGATCTTTCTTGGAGGTGGATCGAATATCTGTCCCGGCCGGATGTACAATCCGAATTCTACAGCCAAACCGGAGACCTTCCAGCACGCCTGGAAAGCTGGGCGGCTCTAGGGCTGTCTGAAAAGAAACCAACCGCCGCTTTTTACCATCAACTCGAATCTGTGAAAAACACACCTCAGGTGCCGGAGTGGGAGCAAATTGCCATGAAACTGCAACAGTACCTGGAATATGTAGTCTTTGAAAAATGGACATCTGAAAAAGCCATGGAGTTGCTGGACCAGGATGTGAATAAAATCCTTGAGAAGCGTCGATGGCTAAAATCGCGGGATTAGTCTAAATTGATGGGAACTAAAAAACACATGAAAGGGAAGCGTTTATTCAAGGTGTGGATGAGTCCTGCCCTGTTTCTTGCACCGGCTCTCCTCCTCATTGCTGTTTTTTTCTTCATTCCTGTTGTAGTGTCATTCTTGATGAGTTTTACAGATTTTGATATCTACTCCCTGGCAGATAGCTCTAACGCCCGATTTGTAGGACTGGAAAACTATAAAAATTTATTAAGTGATCCACTGTTCTGGAAAGCTATGCACAACACGCTCTACTTTGTATTTATTGGTGTGCCCCTATCCCTCTTTGTATCTCTCGGTACGGCTTTACTGCTCAATTCCAAACTCATCCGTTTTATGTCCTTATTCCGTCTTGCCTACTTCCTACCGGTGGTCACTACACTGGTCGCGGTTGCCGTGGTTTGGCGCTACATCTACCATCCCTCATTTGGATTGGTGAATTATCTATTGAGTCTTATTGGCGTTAGCGGAGTGGATTGGCTGGGGAATCCGAATTGGGCCATGCCGGCACTCATCCTTATGGCAGTTTGGAAGAATTTTGGCTACAACATGATTATTTTTATCGCCGGATTACAGAATATTCCCCCGGAGCTGTATGAATCCGCCCAAATAGATGGTGCCGGGAGATGGCAGGAACTTCTACACATCACAATTCCCATGCTAATGCCGACGACGATCTTTGTATCCATAATCACTATCATAGGTTATTTCCAACTCTTCGCTGAACCCTATGTCATGACACAGGGCGGACCCATGAACGCCACCCTGAGCATTGTACTGCTCATGTATCAGGAAGGGTTTCGCTGGTGGCGGATGGGTTATTCAGCTGCTCTGGCATTTGTTCTATTCCTGATCCTTTTTGCAGCAACACTTATCCAATTACACCTCCAAAAACGTTTCAGTACGGTGTAGACGATGAAAGCTAATAAGGTTCTGATAAATACCCTGGCCATCGCCATCACCTTTATGACACTTGTTCCATTCGTCTGGATGGTGTCGGCCTCTTTCATGCACCAGGGGGAGGCTAATCAATTCCCACCACGTCTTTTTCCTGAGACTTTCAGTCTAGAACATTATCTGCGCTTGTTTATATCCATGAATATTGTGCGCTATTTTCTCAATAGCGTGCTCCTCTCCGCCAGCATCACAGGACTTTCTCTGCTGGTGAATTCCATGGCTGGCTTCGCTTTCGCCAAGTTTCATTTTCCAGGAAAAGAAAGTTTGTTCAAACTCCTGTTGGCAGCGATGATAATCCCGGCTCAGGTAACCATGTTGCCCCTATTTCTGATGATGAATCAGTTGGGATTGATTAACAGCTACTTCGGGGTAATTATCCCTGGGATGGCCAGTATTTTTGGCATATTTCTTATCCGGCAGTATATCAGTTCATTGCCCGATTCGCTGATTGAGGCTGCTCGCCTTGACGGTGCCACCGATTTTCAAATTTATTGGCGTATTGTTCTGCCACTGGCAAAACCAATTCTGGTTACTCTAGGACTGTTTACTTTCATGGGAACGTGGAACGACTTCATGTGGCCGCTGATCATCATGACCCGGGAAAGCATGTATACCTTACCGGTGGCAATGGCAAATCTGTCCGGCGAGCACTCACAGGATACGGAATTAATGATGGCAGGTGCAGTGATCACTGTCTTACCTGTGATCATCGTCTTTTTGGCATTGCAGAGATTCTACATCGAGGGCATCATGTTGGGAAGTGTCAAAGAGTAGCCATCAATTTGAAATTCAGTCTCCTAATTCTTCGTTTATGAGACACCCTAATATGCGTTTAGTTTAAAGACACCCTTTTTGAGATCCAGCTTCCCCTTCGACAAGCTCAGGGTTCGCCGAGACAAGCTAAAATGAGCGCTAAGAGGGAGTGGAAAATCGCTGTGTCATGCAGCGAGTACGTATAAATCAGGAGTATAAAAGTGGCTAGTATCCAGCCCATCTAAAGCCTATAAGTGTAAGTATATTAAATAGTAATGAATGGCGAGTATTGCAAGGGATTTTAAGCCCTAGGGCTTAACTCCGTGAGTGTATGTGAATCAGTGATATACCGCGATGCACTAAATTCCATGAGCATTGGGTGTGCAGTAAATATACAAGTCATGGGTGGAAATATGATAATTCTATCCTGTCGGTCACCAGTTGGTTGGAATTTATACTTACAAAGAATAGTTCGATTACAGCTTTCCAAGAACCACAAACCAATAGGTACAAATTACGGAAACACAGGTATACACTGAGTCCCGAAATAACAAAAGTGCTTAACAAGGAATTCAAATGTTGGTCCGAAGAGAAACTTTGGTAATTGCCCTGATTCACTTAATTTCTAGCTATTCTTTCATGCATTGGGGGCTAATTGGTTAGATCGACCCACATACTCATCTTTATCGTATTTGCCATGATCTCAAATCTATGGGCAACATCTGATCCACAGCAATATCGTTTCAGGAATATCAATCGGGATCAAGGGCTCTCCTCAGGAGAAGTTCTTGATATCATGAAAGATAGTAAGGGCTTCATGTGGTTCGGAACCATGAGCGGTCTTAATCGATGGGATGGACGGAATATGCGTGCCTATTATCACCATCCCATGGACAGTTCCAGCATTTCTGATTCGAGAATATCTGCACTTGCCGAAACTCCAGATGGAAGTATATGGGTTGGCACATATGACAATGGGCTATCGCGCCTGGATCCCCAGCGTGAAGTGTTTAAACGCTATTTGCACAATCCGGACGATTCTACATCTCTACCGGGCAATGATGTTACTGCTCTGCAGGTTGATTTGCAGGGCAGATTGTGGATAGGAACTCAAGATGGACTTTGCCGTCTGGATTCCGGATTTGATTCATTTATAAGCTTCCACCATGATTCGACAAAGAATTCCAGCATTCCAAATGACTGGATCACCGCCCTCGAGGTAGATTCAGAGGGAACTATGTGGTTTGGGACCCACACGAGTCAAATTTTCTATCTGGAACCAAATACAGAGGATTTTAATTCACTTGAATTCAAATGGTTCAAACCAACAGGATTTGGAACCAATCTGGTATCCGACTTGTGTGCCGATCCCAAAGGGGAATATATATGGGCGAGTATTGCCCCATTGGGTACTTTTCGATATTCAAAGCTGACCGGTGAAGTAACCACCTATCGTACAGCTACTGATGATCCATACATGATCAATAAAAATGCCATCTTTTCTCTGGATATAGCGCAAGATGGGACAATTTGGTTGGGTAATCTAAATGGAGTTTCATTGCTAAATCCTGA
This sequence comes from bacterium, assembly GCA_013202895.1. GTDB lineage: Bacteria > Fidelibacterota > UBA8477 > UBA8477 > JABMPR01 > JABMPR01. The sequence continues at coordinate 5,878 of JABMPR010000103.1, forward strand.
AACGGGTCAATACGAATTCCTGGTGCCAGACGATAGCAATCCAAACAGCATCAACTCGCCGGTAGTATCTTCCATTTTGATCGATCCTGAGGGTATCATCTGGCTTGGATCAAGATCTGTTGGCATTGATGTCTGTAATCCTCAACAGCTTCGCTTTGATCTGCTCAATACGAGCCACGGATTTCAAGATCAATTCCTACCGGCTAATCCGGTTTTGGGTCTTGATACTGATGAATCGGGCCGTATTTGGATTTCCACGGTAGGCGGCGGTTTCATAAGAATGAATTTCCTGACTGGTGATTCTCGTCATTTTCAGACTGATGATTCAAGTCCAGCAATCTGGAGTATGAATTATGGTAATAAAATTATGGTCGATCACCTACAACGTGTATGGATGGGGACATTTAGCGCGGGTCTATTTCGTTGGGATCCCGAAACAGAGAGTATGGATCACTATCGAAAAACTCGACGTTATGACAAAAAATTAAATAACAATGATATCTATGCTCTCTATGAAACCAAAGATGGAACCGTCTGGGTTGGAACCGAAGGTGGGGGATTGAATCACTACCTTCCAGAGACGGATGAATTTGAATATTTCAAGCACGATGTTGGAAACCCTCAATCCCTGTGCGACGACAATATCCGCACCATACTTGAGGACAGTCGTGGGGAACTCTGGATAGGAACGGGTAATGCTGGTCTGGATCGTATGAATCGATCCGCAAATACATTTGAACACTTCCCTAAAAACACTCAAACCAATTTTATCAGTAGCTTTTCTGTCTTGACCCTACACGAGGATAGTCGTTCAGTGCTGTGGATTGGGACCGGTGGTGGTGGGCTTTGCCGATTAGACAGCGCTCGAGAGACATTTGATCTGGTTAACCTTGGTCTGGATTCAGGCCAAATGAAGATCTATGGTATTCTGGAAGATGATAATGGGTTATTATGGTTGAGTACAAGCCTGGGCATCCTAAAGTTTCATACTGAAGAAGGTTTACTGGGGACTTACCAGGCGTCAGATGGCGTTCAAAATCAGGAATTCTATTATGACTCTCGTCTGAAGGATCAGAATGGGTATATGTATTTTGGTGGTGTGGGTGGTTTGAATCGCTTCCATCCAGATTCCATTGGTGTGAATAATCATATCCCACCCATTGAGCTCACCAATCTTTGGGTAAATCATGAAAGAGCCGAGGTTGGTGAGGAAGTGGATGGCAGGATTATTCTACCCAAATCAATCGAATATATGGATACCCTGCGTTTGAGCTACCGCGATAAGGTGCTTAGATTTGATTTTGCTGCGCTTGACTATTGGAATCCCAATCTGAATCAATATCAATATATGCTTGAGAATTTTGACCCGGAATGGGTGAATATTGGCAATGTCAACTCGGTTACTTATACCAGTCTGGATCCCGGTTGGTATTCCCTCCGTATTCAGGGGTCAAATAATGATCGCATCTGGAACAAAGTAGGTGTTCAGCTTGCTATCTATATCAAACCACCCTTCTGGCAATCCACTGGATTCCGGGTTTTCATGGTTCTATTTATTCTCAGCGTATTCCTGCTGATTATGTGGCTGCGGAATTGGCGACTGCGGGTTCAGAATCAGAAGTTAGAGGCTTTGGTACGTCAGCGTACAGCCGAACTTAAAGTGGAAATGGAAGAACGATCGCGAGTGGAGCTGGAAAAGACCGAACAGCAAATCGAACATTTGCGTCGGGAACTGCTCACCAAGACTCTGCATCTCAGCGAAAAGCAAAGCATTATGGACAATATTCAGGATAATTTGCAAAGCCTCTCCAGTGAGGTTCCACCTGATTCACGGGGGAGTATTCGAAAATTATTGCGCTATTTAAAGAGCCATATGACAGTAAAACAGGATTGGCAGGATTTTGAACTGTGGTTTACGGAGGTTCATTCCGGATTCTATGAAGATCTTCGCACCCATCACCCAAATCTTTCAGAGAATGAATTGAAAGTCTGTGCCCTCCTGCGTCTTAATCTGGTCACCAAGGACGTTGCCAAGGTTATGAATATCCAGACTACATCCATTAATATTTACCGACACCGCATCCGTAAGAAAATTAATCTGCAATCTGAGGAAAATCTCACGACTTATCTTTCTCAGTTCTAAGATAAGTATCAAGTTAGCCAACACTTGCGGCCATCCCCTCGTCACCCTGAGGTACTAGAAAGGTTTAGATCTCTGAGTATGCGTTATGGTTCATACTTCGAGAGCCTCAGTAAGACACACCCCTCGTCTCCTTGACGTGCTCCAAGGGTGAATAATAGGTTTAATAACCGCTCAAACAGTTCAAGACTCAAATTCACTTTTAACAAGGTGCCGGAAGCGGCAGTTAATACTTTGTATATATACCAAACCCTTGACTCTTCGCTATGTTTGAGCTGTAACCAAGAAACTCAACAAGGAGGAGAGTCCGATGAGAACACAATCCACAACAAAGTTATTGGGAGCAATACTATTTTGCTGTTTGGTCCCTATGCTAACCTTTGCATCAATCCAGGAGCTGATTGATGCTGCAAATGATGGGGATGTCATTTTAATTGAACCTGGCACCTATACTGAAAATATCAATTTTAATGGTAAGAATGTCGAGGTTCGCTCAACGGGTGGACCTGAAGTAACCATTATCGATGGTAACCATAATGGAACTTGTGTAAAAATAATCAGCGGTGAGAATGAGTCAGCTGTTCTGAATGGCTTTACTTTAACCAATGGTACGGGTTCACAAGGTGTAACTGCGTGGATAGGAGGAGGACTTTTAGTTCAAAATAATTCTCATCCAACCCTGATGAATCTGATTATTACCGAGAATACAGCTATAATTGGTTCCGACCCAGCTGGGGGTGGCATCAGCATCGGTACGGGTTCAAATCCTTATCTTGAAAACATTGTGGTGAGCAACAATACCTCAGGCTGGGGTGGCGGTATCTCAATTTTCGAGTCCAGCCCAATCCTCCATAATGTGATCATTTCAAATAATCATGCTACGCTCACTGGCGGAGGTATGTATATAGTTGTTGATGCAAATCCGGTACTGTCGAGCGTACAGGTCACCGGTAATACAGCAGATTGGTATGGGGGGGGCATTTATGTTTTATTGGATTCATCGCCCATTTTTAATCAGGTCACAGTGTATGGA
>JABMPR010000104.1 GCA_013202895.1 bacterium
AGAGCAGCATCTGCTTCACTCATTTTGGCTTTTGTAACATTATTGTTGTAGATAGGTACGGCAACAGCTGCCAATACACCAATGATCACAATCACGATCATCAACTCTACTAAGGAAAAACCATTATTTTTTCTCATCTTAGTTTCCTCCTGCATTGATGTTTGTTTGCTTTTTTTATTAAGATCCATTATAGCCTACAATCTAAACCACATATGGGAAATGTGAAAAGGGGAAAATGTATAAATCTGTCGCTTTAATATTACAGAGATTGGAGACCTAAAACGCTAATTAGTTCTGAATTCCTAACTTTTTTAGCTTCAAATGGAGATGCTGCCGACTGATTCCGGCCGCCTGAGACGCTTTACTAATATTCTGGTCTGCATGCTGGAGCAAAGCCTGGAAATAAAGTTTTTCAAACTCTTCCTTTGCATATCCATAAGTCTCAATCTGGTCATCGGTGTTAGTGAGATTCAGCGTAGCTCCGCCTTGGTTCAGATGTGATGGAATATCTCCGGCCCCTATTGAGTCACCCTTGCACATAATCATGGCATTTTCCAGAACATTGACCAACTCCCGGATATTCCCTGGCCAATCATAGCCATTAAGAATCTGGAAGGCTCTTGGATCAATGCTGGCAACATTCTTGCCCATTGCTTCCGATAAGCGCTTCAAATGATACTCAATGATTGTAGGAAGATCTTCTTTCCGATCTCTAAGTGGAGGAATCTCAATATTAAAGACATTCAAACGAAAATATAGATCCTCACGGAAACGACCCTGTTTTACCAATTCTGCAATGTTCTGATTGGTAGCAGCAACTACCCTAAGATTCAACTTTATCTCAGCGGTGCCACCAACGCGACGAATGGCACTTGTTTCCAAAACCCGAAGGAGTCCAATTTGAAATTCTGGGGTAGTCTCGGTGATTTCATCTAAAAAGATGGTACCATTATGAGATTCTTCAAAAACACCATTCTTGCGTTCATTTGCGCCAGTGAAGGATCCCTTCTCGTGACCAAACAAAGTGCTTTCTAATAGCGTTCCCGGGATGCTTCCACAATTGATTGGGATAAATGATCCTTTGACATTCCGGCTTTGAGAGTGAATCAAACGAGCTGCGACTTCTTTTCCAGTCCCAGATTCACCAGTGAGAAGCACAGTTGTGTTGTAATCAGCAACTGTACTGATCTTCTCCAATATCCGCTGCATTATTGGGGAATGAGCCTCGATATCCAGATAATCAGTATGCCGCTTAAGCTCTTTACGGAGGGCAATATTTTCGCTGCGAATCCGTTTTTCTGAAAGTCCTCGGGTAATTCTGATTTGCAGCTGATTTAAGTCAATAATCGGTTTAGCAAGATAGTCATATGCGCCATGCTGAATACACTTTACAACGATATCAGTATCTTGAATCGCACTAACCATAATAACAATTAACTCAGGATTGGTTTGTTTGAACTGCTCCAATAACTTTAAACCGCTAATTCTGAGCATGTTGATATCTAAAACCGCAACATCGAAATCCTCTTTTTCAAAAAGCTCAATGGCATCTTCAGGGACCGTGGCCGTGCTTATTTGATATCCAAGATCATCCAGGAAATTCTCAAAAAGATGAGTGATATCCGGTTCATCATCAACGATGAGAATTTTTGCTATTTTTTTGGGTTTTGTAACCATATGTCCCACCTGCGGATTTTATGCCACTTATGCTAAGATCATCACTTTTTTCAATTTTAAAGAGGCTACAATATAAAATTTTATCCGACAATGTGTAGTATAATTACGACAATTGTAAGATTTTATTTCCCCGATTGAATCTTACAATATTTAGGTAAAAGGTTTTCATTAACTATCAGCGTAAATCTTTATATATTATTTATTTACAGCTTGAGAAAGTATGGGGTTTGCAGATAAAGTTGTCTGCCACCAGCTTAGATTATTGGGATCCATGAGGTGTCTCAGGGTTGTTTGACTCAACACGTGATCAAGAACAGACTGAATTGCGCACCAGAAGGATCTTACGGTACAAAGCTCAAAATGTGGACATACTTCGCCCTCTCCGGCATAGTGATCACAAAAGCCCACCCCAAATAGCTTTCCCCCCAAAACCTCAAAGACATCACTGAGATTAATTTCTTCTGGAGCCCTTGCCAATTTGTAGCCCCCATCTTTTCCGCGGCTGCTATCAACAAAGCCATTCATCCTTAAAATACGAACCAGTTTGGCGGTGTTGGATGTGCTGATACGCTCTGCCCTACTGATGGCCGAAATACTTGTGCCACCAGCCTCGGTCATGCGACCGATATAGAGCAGGCAGCGAATCCCATATTCTTCCTGTGCACTGATCTTCATGTTTAAAGTAGTCCCAACTGTAATAAACCTGCTTCAGTGATCATGTCTTTATGCCACTGGGGCTCCCATACCACCTCTACATCTGCAAACTCCAATTCTGGAATCTCTTGCAGGATTTGTTGCTTTACGGATATGGGTAGCGATCCGGCTACAGGACAATTGGGGGCGGTCAGGCTCATCTTGACATATGCTTCCAACTCCTCAGTGACTTTTATATCATAGATTAAACCAAGATCATAAATATTTACTGGAATTTCAGGGTCGTAAATAGTTTTGATAATAGCCACAATCTTTTCTTCAATTTCTTTTAAATCAATATCTGGGATTGGTTCGGTCATATAAAATTCCAGGCTTTATGCTTCTGTTTGAGCGATTTGATTGGTATCCTCAAGGGCATTCAGGAGGGTATGCCACGAAAGGCTGGCGCATTTTACGCGGGCGGGAAATTCTTTCACGCCTTCAAAAAGAGCTAATTTTCCCAGCTCCTCTATTTCACCCTCCCCCAGATTTTTTCCTGTCACCAATTCGTGAAAATAATGAAAAGTTTGTTTGGCTTCAGCTACGGATTTTCCCTTTAAAAATTGAGTCATCAAACTGGCCGATGAGGTGGATATTGCACAGCCGCTGCCTACAAAAGTGATATCCTCAATTTTACCATCAACCACATTAAGAAAGAGTTCTAATTTATCACCACAGAGCGGATTATTACCGTAGGCATGGTGGGAATGGGGCTCAAGTCGCTTGAAATTCCGTGGATTTTTATTGTGATCCAGAATGACCTCCTGGTACAATTCTCGCAATTCTGTCATAAACCCATGAACTCCCTGACCTTTTGGATAGCTCTCACAATCCCATCTATCTCAGCCATTGTATTGTAAAACGAAAGCGAAACTCGAGTGGTTGCTGGAATATTGAAACAATCCATCACGGGCTGTGTGCAATGGTGCCCGGTTCTAACTGCGACGCCTTCCATATCCATGATCGTCCCCATATCATGAGGATGCACCCCCTCCATAATAAACGAGATAATACTGCCTTTGTTGGCCGCGGTTCCAATGATTTGTAAACCTTCAATCCTCTCGAATTGCTCGGTAGCATAGGCCAACAAATCTCGTTCATAAAGATCAATGGCTTTTAGTTCAATCGCAGAGACGTAATCCAAAGCGCTGGCCAGACCAACGGCACCAGCAATATTAGGTGTACCCGCCTCAAACTTAGTTGGTGGATCTCTCCACGTAGCTGTTTCATATGTAACTTCTTCAACCATATCTCCACCAGTATGATATGGTTCTAACCGCTTAAGGAGACTTGAATTACCTATAAGAAGTCCACATCCAGTC
>JABMPR010000008.1 GCA_013202895.1 bacterium
ATACAGGTGTAAATGTCACAGTTCCCATAGCCAATGATGCATCCCTGCAGACCGGACGTCTTCAAATCCTGGCTCGAACAGGTGCCAACGCATTTGCCAATCTTGGTTCTGATGCTGAAATCAGCTCTATTGATGTCAATCAGACCATGAGTTTTACCTTTAGTACCATTGAAGCAATTAGTGGCTTTTCCGAAACTGCGGTAATCGAGTTTAATGCCATTATCACAGACATTGTTGGCAATGCAACTACTGGCACAAAGAGTACTACAAGCTTAACTGTGGATCAAATTGATCCCAGCATAGCCTCGGTCACTTCCATTCCAGTTTCGGGGAATATTGAAGTTGGTTCAGCAGTGGATATTACCATTGGGTTCAGCGAAGCGGTGACTCTGACTGGTGGTGATTTGATTACCACACTTGAAACAGGTGACACGGATGCAGAATTGATTTCATCAACAATCTCAGCTGCAACATCAGTTACCCCAACCTATACAGTTTCTGAAGATGAAGTTTCAGTGGACCTGACCGTATCTGGATTTGCCTTAAGCGCTGGAACACTGCGTGACGCCGCCGGAAATGATATTGATCTCAGCCTGCCTGTTGGAAATAATCTGGGTGACAATAGCAATCTGATTATCGATGGAGAAATACCATCCTTTGTTAGTTTTAGTGCTGTTGTGGCCAATGATACATTAAGTCTGGGGGAAATCCTGACAGTCGATGTGACATTCTCTGAAGCCGTCACCCTTTCCGGGGGTGACTTGCATTTAACCCTGGAAACAGGTAGTGTAGATAGAGACATTGTAATCACCGATTTTGCCTCGTCATCTGTGATAAGCGGAACTTATACCGTGCTTGCTGGCGATGAGAGCAGTGATCTTACAGTTAATGGCCTATCAATTTCAGCAGGGACGCTTAGGGATGGTGCTGGAAATGATGTAACTCTTAGTCTACCAGCAGGGAATAATTTAGCTGATAACAATAATATTCTAGTTGATGGAATATTACCGGACGCTTTCACAACAGGTAATATAATCACGCTGGGAGCCCCAGTGGTAAGCAACTACTGGAATGCCCTGAATACTTCATTAGAAGTCATTCTCCCAGTAGTTGGCGATGATGCATCACTGGATGGTGGTAGTGCACAACTTGAGGCACGTATAAATGCTAATCCTTTTACGTCTATTGGTAACCCTTTAGCGGTGGGTATCAGCTCGGTGAGCATGTCTCTTACAAGAGCTGAATTGGTGAGCGAGCTTCCTGGATATCCTACTGAAGGCGGTATCATTCAGGTAAGAGGTGTCCTCATAGACATAGCCGGGAATAGCACCGTTGGTGCAAGCAGCGCAGTAGATTTAGAAATAGATCAAGTTGTACCTACTCAAACCACAACAGGAACTATTATAGTGTCTGGGGGAAATGTCTATCAGGGTTATTGGAACCCAACCAATACCGATCTTAATATTTCCACAGATCTTGACGCTGATAATTCCTTGATTGATGGAACCCTGCAATTGCAAGGACGGAGGGGAGCAGCTGGCAGCTTTTCCAATGTGGGTAGTGACTCAATCATTGCAAATATAAACACAACTCTTGATATGCCTGTCACAACTGCTGAACTGAGCAGTTTTGGAGTTGTTGATGGTGATACAGTGGTTTTCCGAGCCGTCGTGACCGATGTTGCGGGAAATGCAACCCTGGGGTTGGTTGGAGTTAACTCTCTGGTTGTGGATTTAAGTGATCCAGCAGCTTTTACAGTTGGAACCGTTCTGGCAACTGGAGGAAACGTAGTTAATAATTTTTTTAATGCGACAAATGATGGTGCTCAGGTAATCGTGCCCATTGCTGCCGATAATTCGCTGGTAGGTGGTAGCGTTCAATTACGAGTTTCTGTTGATGGAGCCCCGGCCGAGAGCTTTTTAGCTCCTGTTTCCATCCCCGCATTGACTGACATCACTTTTACTATTTCACGTGCTGAGTTAGAAGGTGTTACGGGATTTGCTGATGATGCGATACTAACATTTGATGCATTTATAACAGATGTTGCTGGGAATGTCACATTAGGATCAGAGGGTACAGGTCAATTGGAGATAGATGAAACTAACCCAGTGGCCAACATCTCGGATAGCATTCTACCCCAGGGTGGCAATAGCGTTGAAGGATATTGGAACAGCACGAATACTGGACTCCTCATAACAGTTGACCTTGAAACCGATATCACGCTTGTGGGTGGAACTCTGAAAGCATCGGCAGATCTTGTTCCAGGAGATGCGTCTTTTGAAACCTTTGCAACTGAACAACCCATAGTTGCTGTGGTTAGTGAATTATCAATTCTCATTCCTGCGGCAGAAATTGAAGCGTTGGAAGGTGGAACTGGATTTGTTGATGGTCTTACCATGGAATTGAGAACCACTATTACTGATGAAGCTGGAAATGCTGTAACTTCTGCTACCAGTTCTATTACACTGATGTTAGACCAGACTGTACCATCTGGAATTGAAATAAGTAATTTGGAAGTTTATCCTGTTGAAATAGTTGACGGGGTTTGGACTGCGGGTGCAACTTCTCTGGATATCACAATTCCTACGGATACGGGAACTGATCCGACCTTGGTTGGTGGCTACACTCAAATTCTGATGTCCATGGGAGCCACTTCAGACGAAAATCTTTTTGCACTAGCGATCCCCGGCGATGTGATAGAAGTTCCAATCGCGGCAGATACGACTGTAAATCTGACGGAAGCAGTTATTTCGAGCTTCCCGAACTATACCGATGGCAATGCTATTTATTTTAAAATACTTGCCCGGGATGTGGCAGGTAACGAAACCACAAGTGCTGTTTCAGCGGATACCTTGTATATCGATGTTAATCCACCTGATGATTTCACTAGTGGCGCATTTACCGCACTCATAGGAACAGTGGTAGATACCTCTTACAATCTTACCAATGATGGTGTATCTCTTGTTATTCCAATTGCCGACGATTCCAGTTTGATGGATGGTCAGGCAATCCTGAAAATTGGGATTGATAATCCTGACCTTGACCCTTCGCTAGTAACTTTTGAAGATGTGGACACCGTTGCCATCTCGACTATCAATACTACTTTGATAATGACACTATCGGGTCTGGAGCTTGAAGCTCTCACTGGTTGGGGGGATGGAAATGCTATCTATGCTACTGCTGGATTGTTGGATTATGCCGGGAACGAGAAAGATGGCACCCCCAGCACAGATGTACTTTTTATAGATCTAACTCCACCTGATGTTGGCGTGATATCCAGTCCCACTACGGTAGGTGGTGTCATCGTATCTGGTTATTGGAATGCTTCCAATACTGGCTTTCGGTTCACAGCGCCCACTCCTGCAGTTACAGACCCTACCCTAATAAATGGATATATCCAGGCTCAGACCAGAGTTGGAGCAGAAGCCTTTGCCGATGTAGGACCACCCGTTGATATTTTATCTGCGAATTTTACTGAATTATTTGTTGATATCCCCGCTGCCGATATTGAAGGATTAAGTGGTTGGGGAGAGGGTTTATCCATTCATTTTAGGGCAAATATACAGGACTCACATGGAAATTTAACATTTGGAACAGAAGCTAGTGATCTTTTACTAATTGATGAAACAGCTCCAGATATCCCATCTTTTTCAACACCTCACGTATGGGATAATGATGTTGCTCAAGCAACAGACATGTGGGGTATTAACTCAGATTCAATTAGGGCTTCTTCTAGTGCTGATACGGATACAGATCTCACGATGATAGAGGGCCAGGGATACTTTGTCATGGCAGTTGGCACTGAGGATACAGCGACTGTGTCAGCGCATGTTACTTATTTTGCTCCACCGCTGAATGCCTTCTCTTTGACCGCTGATGTGGCGGCCATAGAGGTACTCACAGGATATGCAGACGGTGAGGAGATACATATCTTTGTGGTTCATCAGGATCGTGCTGGCAACCAAACAATGAGTCTTGAGGCACCTGAGACGATTCCTATCGATATTTCTCCACCTGCAGCTTTCACTGCAGATTCACTTTGGGCAATAAGCGGGAATGTTGTTGATGATTCATACAACATATCGAACTCAGGTCTCGTATTGGCAGTGCCTATTGCCAACGACAATAGCTTGATAGGTGGATTTGCTACCTTGATGATTGATGTTTTTGACGGAGATCCAGCTGATTTAGTTTTTGGTGATGAGACAAGTGTTACAATTACAGATATCGACACCACAATCCAGATGAATCTGACTGCTGAACAAGTCGAGGCTCTCACAGATTATGCTGATGGGTATACAATTTACGCCACAGCCCGCTTGACTGATTTGACCGGCAATTCGACTGACGGTACTCGAAGCATAAATGCGCTTACCATAGATTTACTTGCGCCTGATGAGGCGGTCATTTTTGATAGTACATCTGCAGGAGGAACCCAATCTCCTGGATATTGGAATGCTGAGAATACATCCTACCAATTCAGCGTCCTGACACCGGCAAGTCCTGCAGGAGATATCACACTTATTGGTGGAAGTATCCAAACTCAGGCGAAAATAGGGTTCGAAGAATTTGTGAATATTGGTCCTCAGGTGGAAATAGTTTCCATAAATGTTGAAGATGTTGAGGTGGTAATTGATGCATCCGATTTGGAAGGATTGACTGATTATGGTGATGATATCGCTATTGATTTTCGAATCAACATGACAGATGGACATGGGAATATAACGTATGGCACAACCATAGATTCATTACTACACGTTGATCAGACAAGCCCGGTGCCTGGATTGATTGAGCTGTTGCTAACAACAACCGATCCATATATTAATCTTGAAGACTCGCTAAATGCTTTCTGGAGTGGATTTATTGATGAAGCCAGCGGAATCGGTCGCTACGAGTTTTCCGTGGGTAATACGCCTGGTCTCAACGATGTAACGGATTGGGTAAATCTTGATACAAACTTAACCGACACTTTATTAACCTACATTCATGGTGATAGCTACTTCATGAATGTTAGGGCAGTGGATAGAGCCGGTAATACCTCAGATATACTTTCTACGACTTCCGCAATTATCGCCGATCTGATTGCCCCAGTCTCCTCAATAGAGGTTGAACCATTCTATCGAATTGAGGATTGGGATGATATTAATTCCTTCCAGGGAACCGCAGATGATGATCTTTCAGGTGTCGATAGTCTACAGCTGAGGCTTAGTCGCAGCTCAGATGGACAAATCTGGTCAGGCTCAGCCTGGACGGCACTTGATACCAGTATTGAATTAACACTCCTCGATACAAACTGGGTCTTTGGTATTTCAGCTGACTCACTTGAGAATCGGGTTAATTATACGGTCAATGTCATGGCAATTGATGCTGCAGGGAATCCACAGGAAGTTGCCACGACCGACAGTTTTCAGTTTGTCATAAATACTGCGCCTGTCATTGCCGCAATTGCTGACACTTCTAGTGATGAGGATGTGTTATTTACTTACACATTGCTGGCTGATGATGTGGATCTGGGCACCATTAGCGGTGATACACTGTTTTATTTTCTCCTGTCAGGGCCGGATAGCATGACCGTTGATTCGGCAAGCGGACTTTTGAGCTGGACCCCCATAAATGCTGATGTCGGTGAGCACCTAATTGCTGTGCAGGCACGTGATAATTATGGCGCTGTAGATGATACAACATTTACGCTTGAAGTAATTCAGGTGAATGATGCACCTGAACCAGTTACCCTGCTCTTGCCGGCTGATTCAACTCATCTTGAACCTGAAGATGGCTTGATGTTGACATTTTCATGGACAGATGCCTTTGACATTGAAGGTGATACCCTGAGCTATTTGATAAATTTCCAGGGCGCTGGATACGATACCACTATAAGTGTAGATTCTACCAACCTGGCTGTTGATGTTTCAGTGATGGATTTTCCGGTGACACCTGTATTGTGGCATGTTAAAGCACTTGATGCCACGGATACTTCAGCCGTCGCTGATACCTTTCAAGTTACTACCTCATCTGCTGTAGCTCTATTCTCGGATGCCTCCCTTGATTTACAAATTGTGCGCAGGTCGACTATAGACACGACTTTTACGCTTAAAAACGTAGGACTCACTGATCTGCGTTGGACAATTTCAAATGCATCGAGCTGGATATCCGCGCCATTTGAGTCTGGAGTAATTCATTATCTTGATTCAACTAATATTGCCATTACTGTTGATCCTGACAGTTTTGATATTGGTGGGTATCTGGGAAGATTGGTATTGGAACTGAATGATCCGCTTAACACGCTGGATACCATGGCTGTAACATTAGGAGTATATGATGTTCCCGCACCAGTCATGGCCTTTTACAAGAATCCAGCTTACCCCGGCTATTATGAGATAATGATCGTAGATAGTTTGGGGATGACGGAAACCATAAGCCTTAGCCACGCTGGTGAGAGTCTTGAAATTACCGAAATTGATACCTTTAGCTTTATGGCTACGCTTGAAATTATCACAGAGGGACAGAATAGTTTCGAATTGATGGCCTCGAATTGGGTTGGAGATACCACACTTACTTCAAATGTTTCTGTAACATTAGCCCGAAGCACCAGAAATTGGGTTGCACGCAGTCCCGATCAGCTATTTGAAGTAAAGGGAGCCGCCGGCAGCGCACGCTACAGCACACAGGTGGCTATTCTTGACACCGTACTTAGTGGAGCAGATAATGCGCGTTATAAAGTGTTGACGGATGGGGTAGCTATATCTGAGCCTATTCTGGTTAGCATGCCCCTTTCAAGGGATGATGAAAAGGCAATATATTTGAAAGATCCTAGGGGTGTTTATGTGGAATTGCCTTCACTGATTGAAGGGGATCGTGTGAATGCCTGGACGGATGTGCTTGGAGCCTTCAAGTTGGGACCGAGAACCATTATCGTTCCCGAAAAGAGTCGGCTCACACAGAATTATCCCAATCCATTTAATCCAAGTACGACTATTGACTTTGACATCGGTTTTCTCGATGGTCTTAACCAGGATATTGAATTCAGCATATATAATATCCGTGGGCAGGAGGTTCGCAGTCTCATGAAGACTCAACTGCAACCCGGTCAATATTCCGTTAACTGGAATGGCTTGAATGAAAACGGGAAGCAGGTGAGCAGTGGAATTTATTTTGCCCGCTTGATGACAGGAAAAGGTTATGCTAAAACTGTTAAAATGCTGGTTCTCAGGTAGGAGGTGATGAGATGAAAAAACAAACTTTGATTCTGACACTATTTCTGCTGATCACGCTAACTGCTTGTCGCGAAAAGATCGAACCGGAAACGGATGATTTTGTTGAATATGGTTGGACACTTTACGCAGACCGGGATTTCCGGGGCGCTCTTGATCAATTCGATACGGGTATGGCAATGGATTCATTGTATATCGATGGATATAATGGATCTGGCTGGTGCTATGTGGAACTTAACGCTCCGGATTCTGCTTTTGGCTACTTCCATAGTGGTCTGGAATTTATCACCGATGATAGCAGCCGCGTGTATTTTGAGCTGCTGGCTGGACGAGCGCTCACTTATCATGTTCTGGAACAATATCAGTTAGCTATTGATGACGGTGAAAGGCTTTACGAGAATAATCCGGTATTTGAATTTCGTCATAATTGGCGTATAAATTATGTTGATATCATTGTTATGGTTGCAGCATCTTATTATGCTGAAGGTGATTTTTTATCAGCATTGACATGGGTTCAGTATTATGATGAGGACTTTAGCGTTGATGTTAGCACGAATAAAGGACGATCTGATCTGATTGAAAAGATTGAATTAATACAAAATGGATAGTGGTATCAGATTGGATTGAATATTACGATTGAGGGTAGAAATATGAAGAGATCGCTGAAAATTATTATGCTGTTTTCCATGGTTTCCATGCTGATGTGGAGTTGCTCCTCAGGTGTCACCAGTGCTGAAGTGGATCAAAAGCTAAAAGCGTTGGATACAAAAAATGGAAAATTCCAGCAGATGGCAGTTAAGAAGATCGGCGCTTTGGAGAAGGAAGTCTCCAAACTTAAAAAGAATCAGGGGAAGCTGGGTAAACAGATTCCAGTTATTGTAAAACAGATTAAGATCCTGAAAAAGGCTATGGATGAAAGTGGGAAAGGTGTATCTCCAGCTATGGCGGCACAATTGGATTCCATCGTCAGCAATCTTGAAGCAATGGAGCTGGAACTGGCTCAGGTCAAGGAAATGGGACCCACAACCCCAATGGGCTCTGGCTCGAATTCGCCACCGGTGCTTATCAAGGGCTCAGATCAGGAGCGGATTCACCGACAATATGGTGATCCCATCGAACGTTATATTGTGGATGATAAAAATCAGGTGTGGCTCTACGACAATGGTGTAGCCGTGTTTGATATGAATGGTCGTATCGTTTCTATCGAATTCAAATAATAATCCTTTTAAATAACACTATTAGAGCCTCGCCAGTGTGCGGGGCTTTTTTATTTGTCTGTGTCGTCCTGAAAAGAGTTGACCAAACCAGGAGGTC
>JABMPR010000105.1 GCA_013202895.1 bacterium
GTAATGGTCTTCCACCAGGGCGGTGTGATAATAATTCTGATAGATGTGCCTGCATCATTCCACAGACCATCATTGTTAGAGCCTTTCACATGAAAAACGTAGTCCCCAGGATCAAGATTGGTATAGGTGGCAGTGCGGTTTGAGGCATCGGTATAAGTCCAGTCCTCGCTAAAGCCTTCCATTCTGTAAGCGTATTGATTGCTCATGGGATTCTGATAATCCAGAGCTACAAATTTAAAACTAAAGACATTTTCCCGGTAACTCAGCTCGATGGCTTCGAGCTGTGAGATCGTTCGAGAAAGAGAGAATCGTTTTGAAGCGTTATCCCCAGGAAGAGGATTGATGGGGACTGATTTATTGAATATTAGAAAATCAGTCAGCACAACAGGCGGGATATGGGGATTACCTGTTATTGTTTTCGGTATACTATCGGGGTAAAAAGTTGTCAATCCTTCTGTGGTGCCAAACAACAGCTCTCCATCGGGTCCTCTAAAACTGGTATTTCCCACGAAATTATTACCCGGTAAACCGTCCCTGCTAGTATAGTTTTTGAATCTTTTGTTCTCAGTATCAAATCTTGAAAGACCAAAACCGGTGCCCAGCCAGAGATTTCCTCGAGTATCCTCCTGAATGCTTTTTATAATATTGCTGGGTAATCCATCTTCCTGGGTATATGTGACAAAGCTTGTGCTATCCGGATTCAGATGTCGTTGCATAAGATTTAAACCGAATTGAGTCGCAATCCAGATGTCACCCTTCGAGTCTTCATACATATCATTCACTTGGTTATTGCTTAGACTAGCTGAATCATTGGGATTATTGCTGTGTATGCTGATGACTTGACGCTGGATCCGATCGAACCTGATTATACCGTCTAAATCGGTCCCTAGCAGCAATTCGTTGCTGAAGTGTAAGTTTGGATTAAGGAGCTTGTTTATAACGTCACCGGGGAAGTAGTGCGTAAACAACTCCGTCTTACGATCGAAGTGATCCAGACCACCCTGTGTACCAAACCAGATTTGCCAATCTAAGTCAACCTCAATATCATAAACAGGTTTCCCGATGGGCACTCCTGATACTTCTGGATAATCCACATAGCTATTAATATTACTCACAAACTGTTTCAAGGGTGATTCCCCTGTTTTAGTGGAATCATGTTTGGTAAGACCAAAACTCATCCCAAAATACATAAAACCATCTGCTCCATTGTAGATATCATAAATCACAGCAGGTACTTCTTTTTTCCTATCCGCGTAAAGCCCAAAACTATTATTCTCTCGATCAATCACTGCCAAGCCCTGAGTTGTCCCTACCAACAATATCCGGCTTGAGTCAGCGTATATTGCAGTTACCACATTTGAGTTCAAGGAGTTTATCTCACCAACTTGACGTTGATAGTTTGTAAATGGTTTGTTGCGTAGATCTAGTCTGTAAATCCCATCGTACGTGCAGATCCAGAGCATGTCTGAACCATCCAAAAGAAGACCAGTTGCAAGATTTGAATCCCAAATAGATTCATCCCCTGAATTCATATAATAGCGTTTGAAAATCCCGGTCTCACGGTCAAATCGACTCAGCCCCCAGCTTGTACCAATCCAGAGATAGCCCCGTCTATCCTCTACCATTGAATTGATAATGCCAAAGCTGATACTTTCCTCATCCTCCTCTACATATTCATAAAAAACATGTGTTTTCTCAACTATATTGTAATGAGCTAGCCATTGACCCGCAGCATCGAACCAGAGCATTTCCTCTGTCTCATTGGGAGAACAATAAATAAGATTAAATGAATTATCATTTGTCTGCCAGCCGTGGGGATACTGCACTAGCTCAAAACTATCTTTTATTGGATTATATTTTATAAAGTTGGTAGCTTTTCCCTCATCAGTTTTCCTGCTGTTTGATCCTATCCATATATTGCCTCTCCGATCAATACATACTTGCTCAACTGTTTCACCTGCCAGGAGCTGTGTTATCTGTCCTGTTTCAGGGTCTAGCATTTTCAGCCCATCGTTGGTTCCCAGCCAAATATTCCCGGATGAATCTTCAGCCAGATCAAAAATAATATTTCCATCAATCATATTTTCACTTGATGTATCAGATCCGCTTGATTCATCTATATAACTGATGAATTGTTCTGTTCTAAGATTCAGCTTGTTGAGACCAAGGCGGGTTCCGATCCAAAGGACCTGATCCTCTCCGTTTTCCGGCTTGATTATTTGGGTGATATAGTCATCACTGAGACTGTTAGAGTCCAGTGGATCATTCCGAAACACCTTAAAAGAAATA
>JABMPR010000106.1 GCA_013202895.1 bacterium
ATTCTGTCGGGGTACACTACTCGAGTGTTGTTAAGATGGTGTACTTGAGATGAGTGATGTGGATATATAAAGTGAACATACAAGCGAGTCTGTTTTGGGAAGCGGCTCAAGGTAAGGGCGTTATACCGTCATGTATGGTGGCGAATTGTGATTCAGATTCTTACATTTACTGGTAACCACACATTTAGGATGGAGAATTGATCATGAATGTGACTCGTGCCATCCTTGTTGTCTTAATCCTTGTGATGCCACTTCGAGCCCAGTTGTGGGATTGGAGTGAACCTTTTATTATCGCACTTACTGCGACCGATTCGCTCCTTCCATCACCTGCGTTATTGGAGCGCGTTGAAGAAGAATATGCTCAAATAGTAGCATTGTACCCGGGAATGGATTCGTTCTGGGCATTGCCAGATTGGGCTCCAGGTATGTTGATTGTGCGGATAGCAGATTCATTGATGGATGACCTATATGCAGGTGAATATCATGGTTTGGATAGCCTAAATGCAATTTATGGACTTTTAGCTTCTGACACATTGCTCAACTTCTTGATTCTGGAGTTTGAGGAATACTATAATCCAATACCCTTGGTTGACATTTATGAATCTGCATACGGTGCAACTTATGCAGAACCCAATTGGTCTTCTGATTTTCACAAAAAACTGCTCTACAGTTTTGATGTAGATAATAGTCACTACATTTTTGACTATCGCTGGGGTGACTGTCCGGCGGGGTGCGCCAATAATCACGAATGGCATTTTTTGATTGAGAATGGTCTGGTTGACTCTATCTATCATTTTGGCGATCCAGTATTTCATGTTGATTTCACTCAGGACCACCTATCTGGATTTTCGCCCCTAACGGTTTCCTTCACAGACTGGTCTCTTTATGGATTCGAAAGTGACAGTGTCGAATTATGGGCATGGGACTTTGACAACGATGGAACTATCGACTCTCATGATCAATATCCTTCTTACACCTTTCAATCACCTGGATTATACACGGTCCAGCTAGCGGTAGGATATGGAGGTATAACACATGAAGTTACAAAATCAGATCATATAGATGTATTTGAACCAGTGAGCATAGAGAAACATGAATCCCCTCAATCAGCATTATTGCTGTCAAACTTTCCAAACCCATTCAATCCCAACACAACCATTCAATACGAGCTACCAGAGCGATCAATCGTCACACTCAGCATCTACGATATCAGCGGACGAAACATCCAAACTTTAGTCGATGAACCTCAAACAGCAGGACACTACGAGACCCAATGGAAAGGAACCGACGAAACTGGCAAACAGGTCAGCGCAGGCATGTACTTCGTGAAGCTTCAGGCGGGAGATAATATGCGTACAATTAAAATGGTCTACTTAAGATAAAGATTTACCCATCGTAGCTCAGTAGAGCGTAGATGGGTTTATCCATCGTAGACCCCGTAGGGGCGAAGATGGATGGTTTATTTGCGATGAGCAATGCACAGCACAACGAGTCAGCAGCGAAAGCGGGGGTGCGGAGGACGAGTGTACATGCAGTAATAATAGGTGCCGAGATTTGTTATATAGAGAGGTATAGAAATGGAAAAAGTTTTAGCTTTTCATGCTCCAATTCTAAAGGATATTCAGAGAATAATCGGTCAAAAATTTAAAATCAAGACTGACAATATAAAACCAGTAAATGTCACAATTATTAATGATAGCATTCTGAGATTCCAGCTATCATTTATGTATCCTTTTAGTGACCCAATGAAAAATATCTTTTTAAATTATGAAATAAAGGAGAGCTCTCCACACACGCTATATTTTGAGACTCTAACTGGTTTAAAAGGATATGAAAAGTCGAATGAATATCACGGCTTAGAAAGCGAAACCATCAAATACATTGCTGTTAATATAGACGACTAGTTGGTGGTATAGTGGCCAGTAAATTCTGGCAATAAAAGCTCAGAGCTGACTCATCCCGACGCGGGGCGTTCCCCTTCGGCGGGATCTTCGACACGAGGGGGGTACTAAACGAAAATGATGTGGCTGGATACAATGAATATGCATAGCGAGTCTGTTTCGGGAAGCAGCTCAAGCTTAGACCGTATGTTTAAATCGAAATAGAGTAAAGCTCCC
>JABMPR010000009.1 GCA_013202895.1 bacterium
ACCGCGGACTCAATATCCATGAAACCCTCATTTTAAGAGAGGATGTCAATGATATGGATGAAGCATTTATTTCAAGTACAGGCGTAGGGGTGTTACCGGTAGTCTGGGAAGGATTTAAATCAAATTACCATCTCAGCCAAATCCTTGCTCAGGATTTGCTTGAGCTTTTTGAGTCAGGTGGCTAAAATGTCTCACAAATTTGATCATAAGAAGGCGCATAAATTGATATCTCCGAAGCGCTATCAGGAATTAAAACCGGATATTTTATTACATAAATTGGGTGTTCCTCCAGGCAGTACGATTCTTGATCTTGGATGTGGGAATGGCTTTTTCACCTTTCCGGCAGCCATGGCCATGGGTGAAGAAGGAATGGTTATCGCAGCTGATGTTTCTAAGAACATGCTGTTTCTATTGAATCGTCGTATGCCACCCGACAACGTCCAGGTCCTCCAGGTTGAGGAAGTAGAAATGAATGTAGATACAGCCTCAGCTGATGCAGCAGTAGCCATCGCTTTGTATCATGAGTTCCGGGCTCCCCAAAAAAACCTCGCAGAAATAAAGCGGGTACTGAAACCAGAAGGCAGGTTGATGATTCTGGACTGGGATCCAAACGCCAAAAGCGACCGAGGACCAGGGAAAGAACACCGAGTTCTGCAAAAAGATGCCGATAAAGACCTTCGGTCCGCAGGCTTTATCATTGATGTCAGCGAAACCTATACAGATGATATCTGGCTAATAATAGCTCATCTGCCAGCCTGAATCGAAACCTCCTCAAAAATCTAGTTAGAATGAAAAAATTAAATCTTTACTATCTGATTAGCACGATGACCCTGGCGTTTATGTTGTTTATACTCATTAGCACTCTCCAGGTTAGTGACCGGTTTGAGGATCAAGTGATTAGCCCGGCGGAACAGTTATATCATTCGGTTCAAGGTATATATGTATTGGATGACACCAGCAATACCTGGCAAGGGTCACAAATATTTGAGATCCAGCCCTTTAAAGGAGATGAGCCTGGATGGCTGGTGGTTAACTCCGACTCCCTGCCACTATATGAGTTGAAAGTGAGTGAATTTGAGGATGAGCAGGTTCTGATTGAAATATTTAATTTTGATTCATCTGGACACGTATATCGTATGGAGGGTTGTGAGTTGTTGTTGGCAGCAGCAGACTCAGGAAAATTTAATGGGGGTACCATTGGTGAATTTTGCGGTCTTCAGGATGACATTAATGAGTATCTTGTCCTGAATCTGCTATTTGATAAACAGAGATTGGATCTTCAGATCGAATCCCACAGTTTTGATGACCAGGTCAGCATTGAAAAAAAAGATTATTGCTTAGAGAGGCTAGATCCACAATGAGTAAAAAAGATATCAAATTTAAACTGATTCGCACCGATCCGTCAGGAGCTCGTCGTGGGCAATTCTTTACAGAACATGGTAAGGTCGAAACCCCAACTTTTATGCCCGTTGGCACTGCAGGATATGTTCGTTCAACGCCAATGCGGGATGTGGCAGAATCAGGAGCCCAGGTTGTCCTCGCTAACACATATCATCTTTCTCTGGGTGAACGACTCCAGACGGTTAAGCGTGCAGGGGGTTTGCATCGCTTCATGGGTTGGGAGGGAACGATTCTCACCGATTCTGGTGGCTTTCAGGTCTTTTCCCTGGAAGGGAGTGAAATATCTGAAAAAGGCGTCACTTTTCAATTTGAGGAGAATGGTGAGAAACTCTTCTTAGGGCCTGAGCAGTCCATGGCTATTCAGCGTGATCTGGGATCTGATATCGTTATGGCTTTTGATGAGTGTGTGGATTATAAAGCACCCCAGGAATATGTGCAAAAAGCTGTGGAACGTACGACACGTTGGGCTGAAAGAAGTCGGGATTATCCGCTACAGGACCATCAATTTATGTTCGGTATTGTCCAGGGAGGGATATATCAATCCCTGAGACGGCAAAGCGCCACCGAGATTTCAGCCATGCCCTTTGACGGTTTTGCCATAGGCGGCGTCAGCGTAGGTGAGGGTTTGAAACTTCTTAAGGAAGTGGTGGGTTACACGGCACCACTGCTGCCTTCCATGAAACCCCGCTATCTCATGGGGGTGGGTTTGCCTGAAGACATTCTGGCGTCAGTTCATCGTGGGATAGATATGTTTGATTGCGTCATTCCTACACGCTACGCCCGTCAAGGTACTCTGTTTACCAAAATGGGAAAAATGCGGATCATGGATAAAACTTTTCGAAAAGATAAATATCCTCTGGACACCTCTTGTCGTTGTTACACCTGCCAGACTTATTCGAGGATGGTGTTAAGATATTTATTCTTTTCCAGGGATCCTCTGGCAGAGACCCTGGCAACTATTCATAATCTGACTTTTTATCAAGATTTCATGGCAGAGATCAGGCGGGCTATTGAAAAAGGAAATTATGACAATTTCCAGCGCGAATGGCTCAATCAATATACACACAAGAGACGCCCTCAGAAATGAATCGTATCGAACCCTCTGAAAACCTTAAAGCACCTTGCTTTGTGCAGGGGTATAATTTAAATTCGCAATCATTTTATTTGAGACTTCGGAGGACAAATGGCTGACATCGATTTTACAAATGCTGAGAGTAGATTGAATTATTTGAAAGACAATCTGGGTCATCTTATGAATGGGATTGATAAGAACTATGGTCGAGTCCTTATGGATGAGTTGATGCATCGACTTGAAGCTACCATTAGTGAATTTAATGAAGAAGTCAAAGCGATGTTGGGGCAACTTCAGGGTACTCAAACAGCCCCCCAGGACAATATTTTAGCATCGGCTCCCAAGCCATTCACTAAAGGTCCTGAACCCATGTCACCACCAACTTCAGCAGCAGAACCGGCTCGACCCATGGGCGAGATTGAAATAGAAGGCGACCAGGGTCTTTCAGAATTTGAAAAGCGTCTTCAATCTTTGGATCAGTAGCTTTCAACAACACTTTCAGTAAAGCCTAAGCCCTGATCAGAATATTAATCAAATATTCTTTTTGCAAAAATAAATCGTCTGGCCAACCCTTCAGCGTACTCTGGATCAGCTGGATTCATACTCTGAATCTGGACACCCTCACCCAGACTATGTATTACCCTGCCATCACCAAGATATATTGCAGTATGAGTAATCATCCTTCGGGAGCCCATAAAAAATAGTATATCTCCAGGTAGCATGGCATCGGTCCAGCCTGGTAAACCAATAATACGACCCACATTTGCGATCTCGTCTGAATCTCGGGGAAGATAAAGACCGTTGAGGGCATAACTCTGCATAACAAACCCGGAACAATCAACACCATCAGCAGAGCGTCCACCCCACACGTAGGGCAAGCCCAGATATTGTTCTGCTGCTGAAATAATAGCTTCGCGCAGCGGGTTTGCCGCTGGATCAATTATTCTATAATTATCTTGGGACAATTCATGGGAGCTTCCATCTGCCAGTAGCAGGCACCCATCACCCAGATAGGGAAGACGTACCCCCATTTTTAGATCGAGACCGTTCTCCAGCTTAACATTTCTGGTAAAAATTGCCTGCTTACCAGCCTGATAGCGGTTCCATTCATCAAGATTAACGGTTCGCAGCGCTGTTTTTGGGATGAATCCCAGATAAGCAATAGCTGATTGCACTTGCAGGTATTCGCCGGTATCCTTGATCAGGCGCACAGGCTCGCCATATAGCATTTCAGTACCCTCTTGCTTCTCAGATACCGGTTTGTAGCGCCCCATGACATAGGTATCAGTGATGATACCGTAAGCCAGATCGTCGCCAAAATGTTCTGGTAGATAGCTGATTGAATCCAGGACTTCATGTTCATACCCGGCTTTGTGGATTTTTCTGGCGATGCCATGTACGGGACTTGTAAAAAAGGCCTCCCCCTTTAGAATAATCTTATCTCCCTGTATTTCGGCGTGTACATCCTGGTACCAGATACGCTGATCCAGATAGAAGGTCTGATTTGCCGTGGAAACGATCTCGTGAATAGGGGAATGTTTGTCCCCGGAGTTGATAGGTATACAGCCCGAGAGAGCAACAAGTATGCTGATGATATACATAAAATATTTTGAGATGCTTGTGGTACCTGGCATAAATGATTTCCTTTACGTCTTGAACACTGGTGCGGTAAAGATATTTCAAATAGTTCAAATATTTATATGAAACATACAAATTTTGAATTTTATCCGCGGCTTTTTTCTTCGCAAATAGGCCAAAATCGTGGGCAAGTCGATCTAATCCACAAAAAAGACGATTATTCCGGAAAAAAAGTTATAGATTAGACTCATCGTTTTCAATGTGAATGGGTTTTTTGTGCGGCTCAGATTGAATCAATGAGCCATGATTGAAAGCCTTGAATATTGAGGACTTTTCGACAGTGGTTTTCCAGTCAGGATTCGAACAGGGAGGTCAGATATGTTAAAATATGAAAATCAATCCATGATTGCATCGACTAAAAAACAAATTCTGGTAGTCGAAGATGATATTCAGATGTCGAAATTTATTCAATTAAGATTGGAAAATATGGGCTACGAGGTGGTTGGTGATGCAGTTAATTGTACCCAGGCACTGGAACGATCGCGTAAGTTAAAACCCGATTTAATTATCATGGATATCATGCTAGAGGGCCGTGATGATGGAATTGACACGGCTCAGAAGATCATCGCTCAACAGCAGATCCCCATCATTTATCTTACAGCTCACGAGGATGAGGCCTTGTTTGAACGAGCCAAGATCACGGAACCGTTTGGCTACTTGATCAAACCTTTTAATGACCGGGATCTACGGATTGTTTTAGAAACCTCATTTTACCATTCTGCCGAGGAACTAAGGGTCAAGCAAGCGCTTCAGGATGTTCGAAACATTATTAACGCTTCCGTGGATATTATGATCACATATGATCTGGAAGGTAATATCATTGAGTTTAATGCTGTGGCCGAGCAAGCTTTCAGTCTTAAAAGAAACTTAGCCAGGAAACGGTCCATCACCACATTGCTGAAAACGCAGGCCGATCAGACGATCTTGTTGGATGGTGACCCGAAAGCAATTATTAAACACGAGCAAGTCAATTTTATTGATGGTGAAGGTGTGGCTTTTAGTCAGGGGATCGTGATAACTCCCCTTCTAGATACAGAGCGAAAATTGTTGGGACGACTTTTGGAGAGTAGACCAGATTAAGCCAGCGTTGGCTTAATAATTTAATATTTTGGGCTTTTAGAGACCTGATTAGTGTGATCCTCCAAAAACGGTCAGAATTAATGGGGGATACCTAGATTATTATGCCGTCGCTGCATCACTGATGTGGCGTGATCCACGATCCAGCATCGATCCCACACTGAATATTGAACCCAAACTTAGTTTCAGGATTTAATCTCTTGGTCGGTGGGTCAGATTATTCAATTCCCATAGTGTCGTGGCAGTTTGGTAATTCGGATTTAAAGGGGCGACATTTGTCTATGGTAGATTCCCCCAATTAGCTTGGCTGCTAGTAATAAGAAGCTCCGTTTGGCTTGCTTATCCTCGAGCAAAGAAATAATATGGCACGCTTCACCTACAGTCCAGTTGCTCCGGTAGCTCAGCTGGATAGAGCATCTGCCTTCTAAGCAGAGGGTCGC
>JABMPR010000107.1 GCA_013202895.1 bacterium
AGTCAAACCCTATAGGGAAAGTGCGTAAGAACCTGCCATTCTTCAAAGAATTGGTTGAATCAAATTTCACACAAAAAACTTGACAGTACCCAGAGTCATTGAGATAGCCACATTTCTATATTTTGCTCTTGTAGTAGTGTTTAGGCATCAATGTTTATTGGGATATATCAAGATTCCGTCTTTAATAACTATTTTGACATTGTACAAAGCGTTGATATCATTCAAGGGATTTTCCGGTAATACTATGAGGCTTGCCTTCTTCCCTTCTTGTATTTCACCATATATATTCCCTAACCCACATGCTTCTGCAGAAAACTTCGTTGCGTACTGCAAAGCTTGTAAAGGCGTTGCTCCTATATTTACAAGACATATAATTTCTTCGATAACCGCATCAAATTCCAGGGGAGGATAACCAGCATCAGTCCCCGTGGCAATTCTAACACCTTCATTTATAGCTATAGGAAGGTTCTGCTCTAAAACCTCTAGCCATTGTTTGAATACCGGTAATTCAGCCTTTTTTATCATAGATTTTTTTGTGTCTCGACACGTTTCTATAGCGCAATGAAAAGTTGGCACTATAATAGTACCTTGCTTTTTCATCTGGTTAATCATTCCTATATTGAATGGGACACCATGCTCTATTGTATCTACATTTGCGTCTAAAGCTACTGCAATACTTTCTTCAGTAAAAGCATGACAGGCTACTTTTTTCCCAAACCTATGAGCTTCCTCCACACATGCCTCAATCTCATCAACCGATAAGCCAATAGGGTCATTGGTTATCTTTATGAAATCAGCACCGGCTTCAATCTCTTCGACCACCGCTTCACGTATTTCATTAATCCCTTTTATTTCCCTTCCGATTTCGTGCACATGCCCTTTAGGCGACGTGAGTATATGACCACACGACATAATTCTAGGCCCAATAATTATGCCCTTTTCAGTTGCTTCTCTTATTTGTATTCCTCTGCCTTTATAAGTACCAACATCTCTCAAAAGTGTGATACCAGCATTCAGTGCTATGCTAATATTCTTAGCAGCACGCAATATTGCAAACTCCACAGATTCAAATGGGGAGAATGTCTTGGCAAGTTCAGGTGAACCTTCATGACATAAATGCACATGTACATCAGATAACCCTGGTAGTACCCAGCATCCCCTTAAATCAATTGTTCTTGTATTGTTTTGTATATTGCTTTCGCCTGCCTTTCCAACGGCATCAATTGAGTCCTTTCTTATTAGTATTTCTCCATTTTGAATATACTCACCAGTATTGACATCTATGATATTGCATCCTTGCAATAGAATGTTCATTTCTCCACCTGAAACAGCATAAATTTTGCGATAGGAATGACCATACTCTTCACGCTTTCATTGAGATTGAAGGTAATAACTCTTTCCTCCAAGGCATTAAAATTATTACGAAAGGCGGCACCATGTAGGTCCCTATTATCGAAAACCCTTATATTCTCGAATTTTCTTGTCCAAATCCTTCTATTGTTGGGAAATACGACTGCCAAATACCCTTTTGGTCTTGCGAGTCTATTGATTTCCTTAAGCATTGAATCTAAGTCTGCTATGTACGGAATTGAATTGATGCAGAAAATGATGTCTGAGCATTCTTCCTTGAGCGGACATCTAACCATATCAGCTACCAAAGAATCATGATTGCTATAATTGCAGTGCAATTCTGGAGATGCTTTCCGCAGCATATTCTCGCTGAAATCTATCGCGATAATCTTGTGATTCTCTTCAGGATATTTGTCTAATAGTAAAAACACAAATTCACATGATCCTGCACCGAGGTCTAGGATAACTTGTTCTCTTTTTCCCAGCTTATTGTGGATATTCCGAGATTCAAGGAGTTCACTATAGATTACCCTATAAAACTCCCTATTATGCTTCTCTAAATAGTCTTTATGGTTTATGTTCTCAAAATAGTCTCTAACTTCGCTTTTTTGTGCTCTCAACATAAGATTATGCGTCATCATTGCCTCTCAGACTTCTGACCATATTTAAGCCTTACCTTTTCTTCTATTTGTATTTTGATTTCTTGTAATAGTTCTTCAACTTTTTTACTACGCGTCAATAAATCCATTTTTATGCCCTCTAAGCTAGTTTCCTGATCTGGCTTTATTTTACCCTTGCGTAGATAATTTCTTATTTCCACACTATTTAAAGCATTTAGGGAGTCATTGTATTTCTCAACGATTTCCAAGACTTTTGACCTGACGTCTTCAACTACTGCTCCTAACTCTGCGACCCGCAAGATGGGTGGATATCCAAGTATTCTGTCAACCATCTGTCGAGTAATTTCTTCTTTTCCTAGCGACAAGCAATTGACTCTTGTTGTTATTCCAACAAATGATAGACTTCTCATGTGCCAGATCTTAATAGTTCTTAAGTCATTCGTTTTTTTCAACTTCTGACTTCTTGTATAGTACGAGCTGTAGAGATTCTCGATCTCAGTAATGAGAGGCTTCGCCACTTGGCTTACACTAATATAAGAGTCAAATTCATAGTCATCCAACACCTTCTCTCTAAGTCCATAAAACAAATCATCATTAAAAACCGGGATACTCTCACAAATTATGGCTTGCCTTTTCGTTTTTAGTTCCTCAACATCCTCTGAGGAGTTTCCTACTTTTCCTAGTATGCTCGAAACAGGAAATAGGGTAGGAAAATGGGTTTCCTTGGGATCAACTCTACTCAGATAATCTGGCGTTAGGATGTTACGATAATCATCAACTTCGACACATCTGTGTTCTTTTAACCAAATAGCAAAACTCTTAAGAGCGTCGTGACTATGCTTCATTATCCGGGTTTTCTCAGATTCTCCCATCGACTCCGAAAGGTCATTGAAAAGGACATAAAAATCTATATCCGAGCTCCCACTAGCCTCGAGACGACCCACAGATCCGCACAGAACAAGACAGAGCCGTTGAGCCATTTCGTATGGCAGTATTTGCTGCAATTTGATTGTAGCCCACTCGGCGGATTCCCTTGCAAATTCTGACGAGTACTTCATGTTCTTCAGTATTGTTTCTGTCTTAATGCTTCCAAACAAACCTTCTGATAATTTATTGAATTCTTCTAAAGCTCTATCGACCTGCTGGAGATTCGGCGTTCTTATATAGTCACCGATTTCTACAACTGGTGATTCGCCTTCGTCTCCCTCATAGAGTGTCACATGCGGACACTGTTCGATATGCCCGTTTATTAGGCATATGGCTATTTCTCCCTCTCGGGTAAACTTGTCTATCAATCCTTCAAAACCGTGAAGCAGTGTGTAATAATATGTATGCGCAATAGCTAAGTCTGAGAAATTAAAGATCTTCCAATCTTGATAAATCTCCCTTTGGCCAACTTCTTCACTTATTTTCTCAAGTATCTTTTGCACGAAATCAGACTTAATAAAGACGCCCGGAGAAACTAGAAGTGCAGGCAAGATCATAGAGATCGGATGTGTAAATAGATATTCTATTTTTTTATTGCCTCTAGAAATATACATAACGGTCTCGTCAACATTCTGGAAAAGCTGCCCTTCCCGTTCTGCGTGAACCTTTTCAATATAAGCAATCCCAGTTTTAATTGAAGATCCTATGCGGTCATAATACCTCTTCACGTGGTTCCCTCTTGGGTTCCACGGATTCCTAATAGTATGTGCAAGGGCAAAGCATACATCTGCGGTAATGTTTGGATTTACAGATTGTCCGTTGGAACTGCCATGTCCGTTATTTGAGGGAGCGAAACCCCAACCCCCGTAATGGCTGCTTGTTTTGTCAGTGTTTTGTTCGGATAGCAGGTAATTAACACCATACTCAACAAGGTTTCGTCCTTTTGTAATGCCAGATCTGCTGAAATCGTCATCTGTGCAGTTGTTCAGTGCAAGTACCACTAGCGCAGTTGAATAAGTCCTTGGGAAGATTTCTATGTCTCTACTACTATACTGGATTAAAGGCCACCCGTACTCTTTTCTATTATGAGCGATTTTTGAATCATTAATGTGCCGGATGATATTCGCAATTATTTCATTTGTTGAGTCTATAACCTTCTGCTTAGATGTGACATGATGATAGTTTGATAAGAAACTGCGACCTAACGTCAGTATAAAAAGACCGAAAGCATTACTATCAACGTATGATTGTTGCTGTTCAGCATCAGCATATTCTGGGAAAATGCGCACAAGATTGTTGTTATTTCCACAATCCGAAATCAAATACTCCAAGGCTTCCATTAGCAGTGTCGCGTTCTTATTTTTTTCAGGGTGAATCAAAAATGGGTAGACTCCTTCAATTGTAGAAAATGGCCCCGCCATATCTTCGTTTGGCACATTCCCCTCAGATAATTCGCGAGAGAAAGCTCCTTTTAATTCACCGGACTTTATTTGAAAAGCTCTCAACTTCTCAAAAATTCCATGTAATTCTTCCATGAAAACCTCTTGGTAAATATCGGACTATGGTCTTCCCCCTATCAAGGCTCCATATTCAGAGAAATACTGATACTCATCCTCTTCGCTGCTCCATTCGCTACAGTGTCTGCACAGAGAGATGTTCTCATATCCACTCTCTCTGTGTTTCTCTCTTAGCTTTTGTATAAGGTTGTCATTCCATATCTCACAGATTTCCTGAGACCGAAGATTGCCTAAGATGTATTTCCCACTAAAATCGTAACAACACTGAACTACGTCACCGCTACAGTTTATGACCATTTTGAACCAAAGATCTGCACATGGATTGCGTGGATTCTGCAAGCCCAAATAGGAATATTCTCCAAAGTCACAGATACCATGCAGTTGATTAGCCCATGAGGACAAATCAGAAATCATTATCTTACATGGGTAATGATCCCACCTTCTTACAAAATCCTCAATTTCATTTTGATCCTGATTGACTCTAACAAGTTTTAAGTATAGTTCTGGCTCGTGTCCGTTTCCCCTGATATTGATAAAATCCAATACATTACTACATACATCTTGAAATTTTGCTCCCACTCGTATCTTTTCGTACGTTTGTTTCGAATTTCCATCGATGCCTATGATTAATGTGTCTAGCCCTGAGCGAATTAAATCATTGGCTAAATAAGAGTCCAACGCTGTCCCATTCGTCGAAAGAACAACACGAGCTGTGGTTGCGTTTTTGCAAAAACTTATCATTTCAACTATTCTTTCATGGAGTAAAGGTTCTCCTGTAAAGTACAATAGTATAGTCTTTGCTGAATCACTAATCTGCTCGACAATCTGCCGAAATAGGTTAAAATCCATGAAGCCCTTATTGGATATTTCATTATTGGGGCACATTGAGCATCTAAGATTACAGGTATTTGTCGGCTCGATTACGTATATAGCTGGCAAAACCTTTCCGCCAGACTTATTGTATTTGTAAGCTTGTATCAAATTCTCAAGGTTTTGTGAGATAATGCCCATTGCTATTCCTCCGATATACTCTTATTCGGACAAGACGTAGCCCTCGCCAACAAATTCTGTACAGAAACCAAGTTTCCTATATAATTCTTCCACGTAGCTTCCCTCTTCAGTCATTAAGTACGTAACAGTGTTGCGTTGTTTCATAGAGTCTTCAACAGCTCTTAGCGATATAGCAGAGCCTATACCTTCTCTTCTAGAATCTGACGAAGTGCCCACATTGTAGATTCCACCAAATCCATTTGATGAAATTAAAGTACCGATTCCCACAGGTTTTTCACCAACAAAGCCTATGTAGTTGATAACGTTGGTTTCCTTAGAGGGATTTCTGCAAGACAAGCGTATAGCTTCCCCGTAGGTAGCTGCAAGTTCTCCATAAGGCTCTTCCGGCGATGCACCACCATATGCCTCATAGAAAACTTTTACAAATATTTCCATCTGTTGATTAGATTTCACTTCCTCGATTGTCAGGGCTTTGGGTTTCCCAATTGCAGGGGGTTCTTTCTCATATATCATCCATGCGTCCCTTAACTCGACCTTAAAACCGTGATTCTCCAAGCATTTCGACGTCTTATTTGGCTTGGAGAACGGAGTTACATAAACAGAGGGGAGACGTTTCTTTTCTCGATAGAATGTAATAACTTCTTGGATTAATTCTTCTACTCTTCCCTCCGTTATATTTACTTGCGCTGCATAATTCCAAAAAAAGTCATCTATAATATCACTATATAATAGTACGGCACCATCAATTACCTTCATCTCGGAAAAGAACATGCCCTGCTGATTTCGATAATGCGCTTTTTCTATTGCTTGAGCCATATCGGACGACATGGTCATTTTTTCGACCTCCTTAAGTTATTTTCCAACATAGGTTACTGTTATACTTTACTTTATGTTTATCGATTACATCAAGCACCGAATATTACATTCCATACTTCTCCACCCCACTTCCCCATGATTTTGGACAACCTAGTTATATCCGTAATACGTATATCATGTCAATTTTGGGGTATATCCAAAGCTTTGCAGATATACTCTATAATCCATAGAGAGAAGTCTAACCGCCGCTAATCAGCCGCACGGCTTTTTGTGTCGGCTGCATTA
>JABMPR010000108.1 GCA_013202895.1 bacterium
GAGCTTCACCCCATTCCAGAGCTGCAACATAATAGTCTTCTTCGGCCTGGATCTCCTCAGTCATTATTTCAGTTTTTGCTAAAAGATATCTACACTCGTAGGCAATGCCTCGCAGCACACCATCAATAAAACCACCTGCAGCGGACGCTGTTGCGGTTCCATGATTATGTTGATTATTTGAATCACCCTCCTCATTTTGGGTAACGCTATCGGCCTGAATAAAATCATATTCGGCAACAATACGCTCCTGCTGAAAAGCAAGATGATCGGTAAAGTAGCCTGTATCCACCATCAAAAGCCAGACATCCGTCCCTGTGAATCCAGCCTGGTGGGCGGATATAGCGTTAATCTGCTCACTCTGACCATAGCTATCACCATAATCAGCGTCCGTGTAATATTCAGCTTCTTCCCTGGTTATGCTTTTGACCATTCTTTTGGACATTTTGTGAATCCGTTTTGTCTTTTTGACAATAGTGTTTTCCTCAAGTCCATCGATATAGTCCTGCGTTGCTATGATCGAAATTGCATTCAACCAGCGACTTACTATTCGAACTTTAATGTCGTCTCCAGCAATGTTATCGATATAAGTTTGTGCAACATCCAAATCGTAATAGGTGGGTTCGGTATATTTGCCACGCACAGCTCTTCTATCCAGGGCGCGTTGAGTCAACTGGGGAAATTCATGTTCCGAAGGATCAAAATTAGCCATATCTGTCACTTCCTTATCGTGAAAAAACACCCAGTATGGATGAAATTCCTCGGGATCCTGGGCGAACAGGAAGGCGCCACTAAAAAGTGCAAATAATAAGAGTCTAGAATATTGATTCAGGCTATGCATATTTCCTTCATGGTTTAGCTGATAATGTAGAAACCTGCTTAGGGAGCGGCAACAGCAAATGTGTGCGAAGCACAAATTTTACCTGCATTATCTATTATTGATGTGCGGGACATACACAGTAAGCTTAAAGTGCTTTCTGCATACGTTTAAGGAAGTCCTCAGCATTTTCAAATCCGGTTGAACGCAACGAACTAATTTCAACGCCCCTGTTGAGAAAAATATAGCTTGGCACACCTTTAATCGAAAATCGCTCAAGAAATTGTTTTTCGAATTCACCGCTCTGATGGGTCAGATCAATTTTTACGGCTGTAAATTTTGCTGAGAGCCTTATCACCTCTATATCTGGGAATGTAAATTTATCCATTTCTTTACAGGGGATACACCAATCGGCGAAGACATCGATCATAACTGGATTATCTTCTGCAAGCAAGGCATCCAATGCTTCCATAGTGGCTGGATGCTTCCAGGCAATTCCCCCTCCTTCAATTTTTGGTTCAGGTATGCCCATCCAGGTTCCAATAATTATCAGGATAATGGCAATCGACTGTTTAATGCGGTTAAAACCAGAATTGTTCTCAGCGCTTTTATCAAATATGATAAGATACACACCAGAGCCAATCAGGAAAATTGCCATAACTGGATTGGCATAATCGCCAAGCAAAGGCATTAAGAA
The DNA here is from genome assembly GCA_013202895.1 of bacterium. Classification (GTDB taxonomy): domain Bacteria; phylum Fidelibacterota; class UBA8477; order UBA8477; family JABMPR01; genus JABMPR01. The sequence continues at coordinate 1,512 of JABMPR010000108.1, forward strand.
ATAAATTGCCATGGCAATCAAAACCAAACCGAAGATCACCCGTACACCTATCATCCAGGCACCTGAGCGGGGAAGCGACGAGAGTTTGCTGGAATACATCGCTAAAAATAAATACGGCAAGCCAAGACCCATGGCTAAGGTGAAGAACATCGTAAAACCCAATACAACATTTTGCTGAGCTGCGACATAGGTTAATAGTCCAATCACAAATGGACCAACACACGGTGCTGCAACTATTCCAAGAGTTAAACCCATAAAGAATGATCCAAAAACACCTGCTTTTGATTGACTGGCAGCTGTCATTAGACCCGTGGGAAGTCTGAATTCATATACTCCAAACATGGAAAGTGAGAGGCCTACGAGGATAATGGCGATACCAATGAGAACGTATGGATTGGTAAGTAGAGCACCGAAAAGCCCACCTCCCAGTGCTGCAACAACACCCAAAATGGAGTAAGTGACAGCAATTCCCAATACATATGCAAGAGCCATCCAGAATGTGCGTCCTTTTCCTGATTCCGTCCCACCAAAAAAACTGATTGTAATCGGGATCAATGGGTAAACACATGGGGTCAGATTTAAAGCCAGACCTCCCAGAAAAATTATTACGAAGGTCAGAATCAACCCATATTGGTCCACGAGACCAGATATTTCATCATCGTCAGGTTCATCTAGATGAACAATTTCATTCGGTTCAACTGACTCCTCGGCTGAAAAGATAGCGGTATTAATGAGAATGCTTTCAGATGCGCTATTAACGATGGGAATGTCGCTACGAAAATTAATAGCTGTAGGTAATAAACATTTTTCATCATCACAGGCTTGATAATAAACCTCACCACTTATACCTATGCTCCCAGTAGCAGATGAAGCAAGCTCTAAAGAAGTCCGCAATATTAATCTATTACCATAAACAGCAGCTGGTTCTTCAACGCCGGCAACAGAAATCATCTCTGCTTCAGGATACAGCCAATCAGATACGGTATAGGCTTGACCCTCTGCATTGATGGTCGGTTGAATGGGGATTGTGAACTCATCGTTACCAACAGGTGCGTAAACATGCCAGGGATGACTAATATCGATGATCAACGCTACATCAAGAACCTCCCCGGCTACTCCGGCATCTCGACTGCTAATCAGCTCCACTGTTAAAACGTCGTCTTGAGTAGGTTGCCCGAAAAGATTGAGAGCAAAAAGAATGCTCAGAGTAATTAATAAAAGTTTGAAAGATTGACCCATCGTATTTTGAATCCTTATTCGTTCAATTCATTGAAAAGTATCTCAAAAGAGATTTTTTAACCGAGCCAAAAATGGGTGCCTTTTTTCATGCCAGGCTCGGTTTAATATTTCTCGTTGAGCATCGAACACCTCTACCCCTAGCTGTACAAATCTCTCTCTCTGATCATATGCTGACCAATGCACACCTGGCATTTCTGGTAGTAAAAGTACATCAGCCTCTCGATTTAGCATGTCACGGTAGTGACAAGAACGGATATTTTCGCTTTGGCTCATAATTGCCATGGCATTATCCATTTCAGTCAGTGGGTAGATATCTTGTCCCACATCCACTGCCAGAACAAAATCCGCTCCCATTTCCCTGGCCAGTCTGATTGGCACTTGTTGCGACACACCCCCATCAACCAATATTTTATCCTTAAAATGTATTGGAGGTAAAAATCCCGGAATTGCTAACGAAGCCAAAACTGCAGGGAGAAGTGGACCCTCGGTGAAATAGACATCCTCACCACTGTATAGATCGGTGGCTACGATTCCAAGCGACATGCCCGAATCTGTCCATTTATCCTCTGTGATAACGATTTCAATTGCGGCCTGTATTCTTTCGCTCCTCACTAATCCTTCTTTTGAATGAGCTAGATTGATGACGATGCGATCTTGAATTGCTGAGGAAACCTGGTGCCAGAAAGATTCTCCACCCCTGCCATTCACATTAATCAGGTGCATACCCAATCGTTCAAAAGCTTCGCTTTCAGTCAAACTATTTAGCTCTTCATTGGTGGCTGCGGCACTGCCGGTCCTAGTATAGATCGCGGCAATTAACGCTCCCATACTGGTTCCTGTGATAAAATCAGGTCGAATACCTGACTCCTCCAAACGTTGGAGAACACCAACATGGGCAAATCCTCTGGCTCCCCCGCCCCCCAGAGCCAGACCAAAGCGAGGTCGGCTCATATTCTAATTCTGATAGTCTTCGGAAGAAACTATGCTTGTTTTCATGATCGTAACTGATTCTAAGGGATTGTCCCTTGGATCGCGCTCAAGTTTGGCAATCTGATCAACGACATCCATTCCTTCGACAACCTTACCAAATACAGTGTAACCACCATCAAGTTGAGTCAATTGAGCCAGACAAAAATAAAACTGACTTCCACTAGACTTTTTTTCAGGGTTGTTATCACGTGCCGCCCCCAGAGAACCTCTTAAATGAGGTTGACCGATCTCTGCCGGGATCCTCTCACCAATTCCACCTTGCCCATCATTAAGGCGAGTTGTATCATCACGAGTTAAAGGATCACCGCCTTGGACTACAAAACCTGGAATCACTCTGTGAAAATAGACGCCTTCTAACTCGCCAACTGACGCTAAATTTTTAAAATTTGCTGCATGAAGCGGGGTTTCAGTCTCATAGACATCTATGATTATTGTTCCCATACTGGTTTCCATTTTAACATATTCGTCATACTTAGTACACCCCAACAACATGGTCAAAAACAGAAAGCCGATCAGGCTTCTCATTGCGTAAATATTTTTCATTTCTACTCCACTATTATAGGTTTTGATGGTTTGTCCTGGCGTGCCAGGAAAATCTCTAAATCTCGTTCCTGCCGATTTGAAACAACAGATCGAGCTAATTCCGGATCGTTATTTTTTTCGCTTAAATGAGCCAGCATAACTCCTCTGAGCTCCCCCAGTTCCGCAAGTAATGCTATAAATTCAGCGCTGTCACGATTGGATAGGTGACCAACTCGACTATCCACCCGCGCTTTTAAGTGTGGCGGGTAATGGCCATTCCAGAGCATATCGCGGTCATGATTGGCCTCCATTACAAGGAAATCAGCTGTTCGCATCATTAGAAAATTATCTTCAGTAACTGTTCCCAGATCTGTTAAATAGCCCAGACTGGTTCCTCCACTTTCGATTAAAAAACCTGTGGATGTGGCTGAATCATGCAGTGTGGGTACACTCGTGATTTTTAGGGATCCCAGATCCATGACTTCTTTCATTTCAAAATGTCTTATTCTCTCTGAGCCATTGAATATTCGCTTGCCGGCAAGCCTGGTTGCCGGATGCATGAGCAATGATACTTTATGGCGTTTGGAGAGTATACTGGCACCCTTGATGTGGTCGCCATGTTCATGGGTGATCAGGCAGGCTTCCAGATTATCTGGATCTAAACCGACAAGCTGCATGCGTTTACGAATCTCAGCACCGCTGAAGCCAGCATCAATGAGGATCATGGTGTCCTCATCTCTAACGACACAGGCATTCCCCCCACTACCGCTTCCCAACATGATCATTTCAAGCATTTATGCGATTCTTCCCAAAAAATATACTAGTGCTAAATCACTATTTTTTCAAATTAGGACTGCACTTCTCCAATCCAACTAAAAATTCAGTGACCAGCAAGTATTAGATTTTTTTGTTATAGAGAGCCTGTTCTCCATGCTTTATCTAATGCCGAGGTACAGCACAATGGTTTTTTTAACATACGGGGACCTAATAATTAGGAGATTCCAATACCTTAATTTTTAAAAAAGGCAGCAGTTTGTTTAATAATTTTATATTTGTAGAGCGTTTCTTGCGCTTTTTTAAAAAGAGTCAGCTCCCAAATGGGACAGTTGAATTTTTAAGATGATTCTTGCTAAAAATAATTAGTCTTAGATAGGCAGGATTTTTAAACTTGAAGGCCATGTCTCAATTAGATTTTTTTAAACCACCAACAAAAACACCAGCTCGTTCTGAAGTTCGATTGGTAGCAGCTACTCTGAATTTCCAAATAAAGTTGATTGAGGTTTTATCGGCCCGAGATGCTGATCGAATTATAGATATTTCAAGAGGTCTGATAAAACCTTTTGGTGCCGACACCGCTTTTTCCAAAAAAACAGTCTGGAAATACTTCAATCATCCACATACCTTGCCTTTTGTGGGAGTTTTGAGGAATGAAATTATTGGATTTCTGGTCGGAGTTCCTCTGGAGCACTTTTCTGATGAAAGCTGGGCTGCCGTCGATCCCACTCTGGGCACCCATGAAACCATTTACACCTATGCCTTTATCTTTGATGAAAAATATCAGGGACACGGTTATGCTAAAATGCTAAAACGAGTTTATATAAACTGGCTAAAAAAACGTGGCTATCTATTTGTTTCTGGCCATGTTCGTGAAGGCATTTCCCAACGTTTTTCCCTGCATACACAGGTACTTCAGAAATACCCCAATTGGCATGATACTGGCAAAGTTTTTGAATACTATCAGCGGCCGTTACGCTGAGCTTATTCAGAAATTTTGCAGATACTAATTGACGCGGAGGTTAAGTGTTCAATAAACTAATTGTTGCCCTCATGCCTTTGGCTCCAAGGGCTCTCGTAAAAATGATCTCCAAACGCTATATTTCCGGTGAGGATGCTCACTCTGCCATTAAAACTTGTGAGGTATTAAAAAAGCAAGGATTTTTGACAACGATAGATATTCTAGGAGAATCTATCACTACTGAATCGCAGGCAAATGAGGGACGAGAAGCTTATTTACACTTGCTCGCAGATATGAGCGGCAAAGACATTGAGCAGAATGTTTCACTCAAACCCACAGCCCTGGGTCTTGGAATTTCCAGCGAATTGGCTTTTGAAAATATCTCTATGATTGTTGCCAAAGCAAATGAATCAGGTGTCTTTATCAGAATTGACATGGAGGATTCACCCTACACTACAAAAACCATTCAGATTTATGAACGATTACGCAAGGATTATCCAGATCTGGGAACCGTCCTCCAGGCTTATATGCGTCGGAGCATGGTCGATGCGCGAAGCATAGCAGCTGGCAATGGTAACTTAAGAATTTGCAAGGGAATCTATAGGGAGCCGGCGGCAATAGCATTTCAGGAAAAGGAGGAGATACGCGACAATTTTCTGGCGCTTGTCCGTGAAATGTTGAGTCATGGGGCTTACGTGGGGATTGCGACACACGATACATATCTCATTGATGAAGCACTAAAAATTATTGCTGAGTTGGGAATTAGTCCCGATAAGTATGAATTTCAGGCTTTAATGGGAGTTCCAATTTTGAAGCGCCTCCAGCAACTTGTGCAATCTGGTCATAAAGTAAGGATTTATGTTCCTTTTGGTAAAGAGTGGTATGCTTATTCGAGTCGGCGTCTAAAAGAAAATCCGGATATCGCTGGATATATTCTCAAAAATATGGTTCTCCGCAATTGATCAACATGCAATCTGATAAACTATACAGCCTTTTGAAGTCCAGCTCAACCATTGCTGTTGTCGGAGCCTCCCCAAACCCCCAACGTCCAAGTAACTGGATCAGCACATACCTCATGAGTGTGGGATATCAGGTAATTCCCGTAAATCCTGGTTTTGATGAACTTTTTGGATTGAAATGTTATCCCGATGTTGCCAGTATTGAGAGTGAAATCGATATTGTTAACATTTATCGACGTTCAGATAAAGTAGTTCCAGTCGTAGAAAGCGCGCTCAAAAAGAGCCATCTTAAACTGATCTGGATGCAGGATAATGTGTATAACGAGGAAGCTGCAAAGCTCGCAGAATCAGCTGGCGTTCCAGTGATCATGAATGATTGCATCTACCGCTTCCTCCGCCAACAAGAATTATAGTTATTTCATTACGTGGATCGTTGGCCCCAATGCAATTTCTTGCGCAGCTTTTCGTAAAATGAATTCTCGGGAATCACGACCAGTTGGATGCGGTATGAGCTTGGTCTGATGCGAATCCTAAGGCTAGCATCAATCTGGCGAGTGTTCTTACCATCAATATGCAACTGAGCATTACTATCAGGGGTGGATAGGTTAATATATATATTCTTTTCCCCTGTCACTAAAACCGGTCGGACTGACAAAGTGTGGGCTGAAATGGGTGTAATAAGAATGGCATCCAAACCTGGATCCATAACAGGTCCACCCGCAGATAGCGCGTATGCCGTGGACCCCGTTGGGGTTGACACAATAAGACCATCTGACAAGTATCGGTTGAGTAATTCGTCACCAATGTGGACTTCCAGCGCTATAAGTGAAAACACATCGGCACGCTCAATCACAACATCGTTCAGCGCCCAAAGGGTTTCTTCGCTGCCATCTGCATGCTCCAGCCGGCAATTCAACACCATGCGCTCCTCGATGTGATAATGTCCCTTTAAGATTTTCGTAAAGCCGGGACGCCAATCTCGCTCCAGGCTTGTCAGGAATCCCAGACTACCCAAATTGATTCCCAAAATAGGAATTGGGGATCGCATGACTGCCTGTGCAGCAGAGAGGAGGGTTCCATCACCACCGATTGAAATGATAAAGTCGGTATCTGCTGGAATCTCATCCTCAGTAATAATATGAACTTGAGGATATTCTATATCAAGAAGAGCTGCAAAGCTGTCCAACAAGTACAAAACATGTTTTTCTGAGACCAGGGTGTCAAGAATTTCAAGAAAATGTTTCTTGATTTCTACATCACTTTGGAATCCCCATATCACAAATTTCATTGATTCACCCTAAAGTTAATAATTCAATCCAAGGGTTGTTTCTGCCATTCGCCATCTGCCGATTGTACCAGTTTGTCAATTTTCTGTCTGGCAGAGTCCAGACGTTCCCGGCATAATTTGATTAACTGCAAGGCTTCTTCATTGTGCTTGATGGCATCATCGAGATTTAGATCCTCACCCTCAAGAGTGGAGACAAGGGTTTCCAATTCACCCATCAGAACTTCAAAGGATTTGTCTTTTTTACTCATAATTAAATTTAGCCTCTCCGTAATAGGATGTTACTCTATTTTTTTTTAGAATTAAGCGAATCAATTGTGCTCTGAACTTCACCATCACTCAACCTGACCTGGACCTGATCACCAACCTTTAATTGATTCACGGAACGAATGATTTTCCCATCGGGCTTACTTAACACTGCAAACCCGCGTACAAGTACTGATAGAGGATTAAGTGCCTTCACTTGTTGTTCGAAGCCATCCAACTTACTTCCGTAATTGCCGATTTTTTCCTTAACCATTCTTAGAGAATGATCCTGCATATTATCCAGGCGCTGAGACGCTTGATTAATCATCAAAACCGGTCGTTTAAGAGCATATGAACCCTGAATCGCGTTCAAGCGCTGTTCGTGTCTTTCAACCCGATTCAGGATATTTTTTTGCAATCTTTGTCCAAGATTGCTAAGTCTATTGTCGAGTTCAATTTTATCTGGTACCGCTAATTCTGCAGCAGCAGATGGAGTTGGTGCTCTGCGATCCGCTACGAAATCAGAGATTGTCGTATCCGTTTCATGCCCTACGGCACTTACAATTGGGATGCTGGATCCAGCAATCGCTCGCGCAACCACTTCTTCATTAAATGCCCAAAGATCTTCCAGAGATCCACCCCCACGACCAATGATGAGAACCTGGCAATCCTGTCGTTGGTTAAATATTTCGATTGCATGGGCGATCTCTGCGGCGGCTCCTTCACCTTGAACCTTTACGGGGATTAGCAGGAGCTCCGCCAACGGAAACCGCCGACTTAAAATATTTATCATATCCCTGATTGCAGCACCTGTTGGAGAGGTTACAATTCCTACCCGATCAGGATAAGGCGGTAGGGCTTGCTTGCGAGTTGGGTCAAATAATCCTTGCCCATCCAACTTCTTTTTGAGTGCTTCAAATGCAAGATGCAAATCTCCCTGACCGGCAGGTAGCATCTGGTCGACTATCAATTGATATCTGCCTTGAGGTGCATAAACCGAAATCCTCCCATGGGCGGTAACTTCCATTCCGTGGGTGATTTCAACACGTACCGATTGGTTTTGACGACTAAACATTACAGAGCCTAGCTGGGCTCCGCTATCCTTTAAACTGAAATACCAATGTCCCGAGCTATGCCGTGTCAAATTGGAGATCTCTCCTTTGACCCATACATTGCCATAATCCTGTTCCAGAGTATGCTGGATGTGACCCGTTATCTGGGAGACTGAAAGGGTGTTATTGAGCTCGGGTAGTTGAGCCATGGTTATTTAAAATAAAAAGAGGGTGATAGAAAGGCATCCACCACCCTCAAAATAATGATTTAAGAAAGTCCTAACGGATCTTTTTCTTCTGACGATTGGAACGTAAACGCTTTTTGCGTTTGTGTGTTGCGATTTTACGCCGTTTCCGTTTTTTCCCACAGGGCATGTAGCTTCTCCTCTTTCAATGCGCGGCGAATATAAGCCAAGGTCCATGGGCGGCAAAGCAATTTATCGGCATGAATTGGGGACTATTCGCGAGCCATGAGGGAGACGTTAACTCGTTCTCTCAGTAAACGGGATGGTTTGAAAACCGGCACATAACGAGCTGGAAGATTCACCGCTTCACCGGTTCCCGGATTTCTTGCCTGTTTGGGAGCGCGTTTTTTTACGCTGAAACTACCAAATTTTCGAAACTCAACCCGGCGTCCATCGACCATCGCCTCAGACAAAGTGGTGAGAAAAGCATCAATTACAGCTTCAGTCTCTACTTTGGTTAAACCGGTTCCACTTGAGATAATATCGACCATATCTGCTTTGGTCATGCTTTCCTCCTTTGTTAATAGGGGATACGGTATTGCAATTTTACAGTACTGCGGGATTCCCATCCGGGAATAGCAGAACTCACATCATCCTTGAGAATATTCCACCAGGAACGCTTGGGTACTGGTGGATATAGTAAGGGGCTATCCTCGGCGATACCTGCGCTAAGGCAGAGTGCGACTCGCGCATCTTCAAATGTGCCAACCACATCAACCAGGCCTTCTTTATAAGCCTGCCGGCCAGTAAAAACCCTACCGTTTGCTAATGTATGAATATTAACCTCATCGATACCCCGCTCCAGCGAAACAGCCTCTGTAAATTGCTCATAAACATCATCGATAAGTTCCTGGTAATAGGCGCGTTCGGCTTCGGTTAATTCCCGATAAGGTGAACCTGCATCTTTAAATTCCTGAGATTTAATCACACGCATCCCCACACCAATCTTTTCCATCAAATCAGAATAAACGGGAAACTGCATAATCACTCCAATGCTCCCCGTAAGCGTTCCAGCATTGGCAAATATGCTATCGGCACCCAATGCCGCATAATACCCACCAGAAGCTGCAATGCTAGACATGCTGACAAAAATGGGTTTTGATCCAGTATCACGGAGTTTCCTGAGAGCGTGGTATAATTCCTGGGATGGGGCTACTTGACCTCCTGGTGAATTGATGGGGATCAGAATACCAGCGACCTTTTTGTTCTCTTCAAAATCCTTTAGTTTGGCAATCCAGCTGCGAGATGTATTGATCTCGCCTTCAAGTGGCAAAACGGCTATTCGTTTCTGATTATCAAACCATTTTTTATCGCCATTCTTTTGGGAGACCATATAAACC
>JABMPR010000109.1 GCA_013202895.1 bacterium
AATTATCAGAAAGGCACTGAAAAGAGTCGGGTATGTACTAAAAATTGAATGGCTGCCCTTGGAAAGATCATTGGTAGAAGCGGCGGATGGAAAGTATGATGGCTTAGGTGCCTGCTATTATAATGAAGAGATAGCTAAGAATTTTGCATATACGGATGTTATAGGAAAAACAGAAACGGTCTTTTTTATGTTAAAAGGGAAAAATATCAAATATTCAAAATTAGAAGATTTGAAACCTTATACAATAGGTATTGAAAGGGGATACAGTTGTCCAGATAAGTTCACTTCGGCCACCTACCTTAATACGGAAGTGGCTAACAATCTGGAAACGAATATCCGAAAATTGCTGGATAAAAGAATAGACCTGATAATTAGTTCAAGAAAAGTTATGCTTTACCTCATGCAAGCTAGATTTCCGGGTATTGTAGATTCTTTTGAAATAGTAGATCCACCACTGGACACATTGCTCCTCTATGTTGCTTTCTCCAAAAAGAAACCAAATTACCAGGAAAAAGTTGATGATTTTAATCGTGGATTGAAAATGATTAAAGATGACGGAACCTTTGCAAAAATCATGAGGTGGCATGGATTCTGAACCAAATTGAGCAGCGCTGCTTATGGCACGTATCCGGATATCTTTCCGCTGTCACGAGTGAAGGCCCAATTCATTTCAACGTAAATATCGAGCATGGAGGGACATATCAATTCCCCGGCCAAAGGGCAGGGGTCAAAGCTACACACTTGACAGGAGCGTGTTCGGACGGCTTTGAACAGTGGGCACCCCAGTTTTGTCCGGGTCCAGCCGAGAGGCCAAAGACCGGTATGAAGGATGGGAAAAGCAGTAGAGCTCACAGGGGAAAACTCAATATGTGAAATGTGTAGCCTTGACCCTTGGGCCCTTTGAATCTGGCAAAATCCTTGTGTTATGGAATATGGATCATTGCCGGATGGTGATAAGAGCCTTTTGTGTGCTGTAATTTGAGATTGAAAAGACTATGATCTTAATTGATTGTAAACAAAATGGAGAATTTACTGTAATAAGCCAAAATCATATGGTATATTGACCTGCTAATTGTCGTTTTATATTGTCGATATGAGAGACATACAAAATCCTTAAAATGCTCTCAATTTTGTTTGCCCTTCGGGAAAGCCGATGATACCGCATCTTAAGCGTTGTCAGGGGTTCGCAATAGCATACTATGCCTTTACCCCTGAGCGTCTTGAATCTGCGGCATCCTCGACTTTCACTCAATTAAGGTATGACAAAGAAGAGCTCGTGGCAAGAAGCAGTTTTCTACATATCATTCCGGTTGTGGTGTTATGTAGTTAGAAAATGCATGAAACGGCACATTTTTTCGTATTCTTATATCAAAATTGTATATTATGCAGAAACTATAGAATAACTGGTTCGCGGAGCTGAGTAAACTCAAGTGCCTCTCCCAGGCGCCTTGCGCCATAACTAGTCACTTGGTTCGACTTCGCGCTCTGGCTGTCCGCAGGCAAGCCTGCTCCCATCCATCACGCTCGCGGCTCAGCTCCGCGATTATGCCGCAAATAAATAAGTAGTTACCTATGCCGATAAATGTAAAATAGTTTGAGGATTGGCAATTGTGTGTAAACTGAAGAAGTAGATTCTATGTAGAAATACCATACAGTGTTACAAAGAATGAAAATAAAGGTGTGTAAAATATGCCAAAAAAGAATAAGTACACAGAGCGCGAATTGATGGAATTAGCCATTGAAGTATGGAATTAGCCATTGAAGTAATGAATAAAAGCATTAATGAGTCTAGACCCGATGGAAAAGTGCCACCTAAGGTGGGTGCTGTCGTTTTATTTCAAGATGGAACATTTGAGACTGCTTATCGGGGAGAATTGAGAGAAGGTGATCACGCCGAATACACACTGTTTGAAAGAAAGCTTGTGAGTAAAGATTTATCGGAATGTGTGCTTTTTACGACGTTAGAACCCTGCGTTCAGCGCAATAGCCCCAAAGTATCTTGCTGTAAAAGGACCACCAATGCTCGAATTGAAAAAGTGTTTGTCGGAATTGAAGACCCGGACCCAACTGTTGATGGAAAGGGGTTAAAACATTTACACAAACATGATGTGGAAGTTGCGATGTTTGATCGTGACCTTCAAAAAATAATTGAAGAAGAGAATAAAACATTTATTGAGCAAGCGCTTGAACGGAAGTATAAGGCAGACAAAAAAGATGAGGATTTGAGAAGTCCCCTGGAAATGCAGGTTCCCCATTATGACAAATCAAGATTTTCCGAAGAAGCTCTAATTAAATTCATCACAGAAGGAAAACTCATATACAAAATAAGCGACGCTAGTTTTTGGCAATTTCTTTCTGATTTTGGTGCTATGGAATGGGATGAAACAAGCAAATTGTTCATTGCAACAGGTTTTGGCATCCTGTTGTTTGGTGAGAATCCTCGTGCTAATTATCCTCAAGCAGTGCTAAAAGCCAGCGTTACCTATGATGGTAGCAAAGTTGAAACTAAAGACTTTTCAGATCCTTTAGTCTTGGTTCCCGATAGGGTAGAGGAATGGCTGCATAAGGTTTTGCCTTTGGCGAAAAACACTTCTAAGTTCAAACGAAAAGACGTTCCAATTTATCCAATTGATGTTTTGCGTGAAGCTATAGTAAATGCTATTGTACATAGGGATTATGAGATAGAGGGCGCTAGTTGTTCTGTTACTATTGATAACAATATGATCAAAGTAAATAGCCCAGGCAATCCGGTACCTGAAATATCCATTGACGAGCTCAATTCTTTCTCTGCTCCTTCCATCAGACGGAATCCAATCATTACATATGTTTTCAGCTTGATGGACTATGTGGAAGAAAAAGGGTTTGGTATGTCTACATTTAAATCAATCCGTGAAAAACATGGTTATCCACTTCCTAAATATCTCTTTATGGATCCCTTTTTATCTCTTTCTTTCCCTCGTACTCAGGATGCAGCGAGCAATTTGGTTGGTTCAAAGTCGATTGATCAACTTTCCAAGGATGAGATAACTGCCCTAGAAGTATTTAGAACCAATAAATCCTTATCGAAATCTGAGTTTGTGGATTTAACGGGACTTGCCACAAGGACAGCCGAGAGGCTGTTGAAGAAATTCGTGGATTTGGATTTAATCAGAAGAGAAGGGGCCGGTCGTTCAATAAAGTATGCAATCAATGAATAATAAACTCGCCAATCACTCGCCAAATTGGCGAATAAATGCCTTTTCTTAAATAAACAGTTTAGAATCTCGCCATATTCCCGCCAATTTGGCGAGAATAAACTAAAAAAAGGAGTGAATGATAATGAACTTCCAGAATCTCTTTCATTCGGGCAAGGGTGAGTTTTTGGAAATATTCGTCAAGATTGTCGCTGTGAGCGTACCA
>JABMPR010000110.1 GCA_013202895.1 bacterium
GGGGCAGGGGACAAAAATCTGGCATTATTCCCATGTCCAGAGTGGCGCCAGCATTGGGGAGCAAGTATCAATCGGCCAAAATGTGAATGTGGCTAATAATGTTGTGATAGGTAAGCATGTCAAAATCCAGAACAATGTATCGATCTATGAGGGTGTTGAGCTGGAGGATTATGTCTTTTGCGGACCATCCATGGTTTTTACCAATATTACCCACCCCCGGTCTGAATTCCCCCAGCGTGGGGCAGAGTTTTATACTAAAACTTTAGTTAAAAAAAGTGCCAGCATTGGTGCCAACGCCACTATTGTATGCGGAACAACAATTGGAGAATATGCCTTTATTGGAGCTGGTGCTGTTGTGACCAAGGATGTTCCGGCATTTGCACTTGTAGTTGGGAATCCGGGTCGGATTATAGGCTGGGTGGATAAATTGGGTCACAAACTGGAATTTGATGAAAACAACCTCAGTGTAGACGGAAAATACCGCCTGGTTGATGGCGATTCCATCCAATACCTCGGAGACTGACCCTGGGTCAGGTCATCCTTGAGCCTGAAGGGCGATGGATCTTGATCCATAGGCGCGCTATTCTGCTCCCCATTCAAGGATCAAGATTCTTCACTTTCGTTCAGAATGACACCACCTTGCGGCCACATTAGTCGTATCATTTCAAGAGTTTGAGATATCCGCGGTCGTTTCGCTCCTTAGCGAAGACACCCATAGGTAATTCAAAGGAAAAACCCAAATCGTCTTTGTGAGGAATCACCGTCATCCTAGGACTCAAAATCCTACAGTGAGTAAATCTTTTATTTGGTATAACAGCTATTATATTATCCCATAATATTTAAATCATTAAATAAAGGATAATATATTGGCTGATAACAGAATCTTAATCGATGACTTTAATCCCCCCGCCATTGCCCATAAGATAGCTAAAAAGATGAAATCCATGCGGATCGAACAGAATATGACTCAGATTGATCTCGCCCGAAGATCAGGAGTTAGTTTGGGAAGCATCAAGCGCTTTGAAACAAAACATGAGATAGCTCTGCGGAAACTGATTCAAATTGGCTTGGTATTAGAAGCTTTGGAGGGATTTCACAAGCTCTTCTCATCAAGTGTATATCAGACCATCGACGATGTCATAAATTCCCAAACATCCCAGGACAGAAAAAGAGCTAGCCGTGGTTAAAACCTTTTCATCACTAAACGTGTTTCTTGGTTCTAGACCCGTCGGTCGCATTGCCTTAACACCCAAAAGGCTGGTCGTTTTTGAATATGACCCAGAATTTCTGGTCTCTGGTTTCTCAATTTCTCCTCTATATCTACCACTTAGAAGCGGATTGTTTACAGCCAGCCTTGAACCATTTGATGGCAATTTTGGTGTTTTTAATGATAGCCTGCCAGATGGTTGGGGAAATCTACTGATGGATCGATATTTTGCCAGTCAGGGCATTCAGCTCCAAGCTCTGTCCGTGCTTGACCGCTTGAGTCTTGTAGGATCGGCAGGCATGGGCGCCTTGGAATATTTTCCTGACCATCACATACAGTTTGATGAAGATAATACCGATATAAGTTTCCTGGCAGGCGAGGTCGCAAAAGTAATTTCTGAAACCCAATACTCTGATCATTTAAAGCTCTTAGTTGATAAAAATGGTTCCTCAGGAGGTGCAAGACCCAAAGTCTTGATCAGTGAAGGAGCTAGCTCGTGGATAGTGAAATTTCCTTCATCTCTGGATCCACCGGGAATCGGGAGAATTGAACATAATTATTCAATCGTCGCCAGAAAATGTGGGATCGAGATGCCCAGGACAAAACTCTTTGAAGATCAGTATTTTGCTACAGAGAGATTCGACCGGATTGGAAACAAACGAATTCACATGATTTCAGCATCGGGACTCCTCAATGCCAGTCATCGCTATCCATCCCTGGATTACACTGAAATAATCAAAGCTTCCTTTGCTCTCACCCGGGATATTGAAAATTCATATCGTTTATTTCGATTAATGATATTTAATGTACTTACTGGAAACAAAGATGATCATGCTAAAAACTTTTCCTTTCTCCATTCAGACGAGGGTTGGCGATTATCACCTGCTTATGATCTGGTCCCTAGCCCCGGATTCAACGGGAACCATACAACCACGGTTGCAGGAGAAGGTCAACCGCTTAAAAAGGATATATTTGAAGTCGGCCAGCGAACCGGATTGGATAAACGGAAAATGACACATATTTTTGAAGAAGTTTATGAGAATTGTGCTTCAATACGGCTGGATAATTGATATTTCAAATGATTCGGCTCAGGTATTCTGAATCAATGGATAAAATTTTCCACCCTTCCTAATTTTATGGGTGATCTGCTAAGGATTCAATTACTCATCTCCGACGAATAACCTTAGTCTTCCACTAAATCCTTATGTGAAATGCTCCGTTTGTGACCTGTTTAGAGACAAGAGAAGACTCCGATTTAATTCCTTTGGTCAAGCTTTTTTAGACAGCTCATTATAGGGCATTTTCCAGGGTTTCCTGAACCCATTTATTGAGACTTTTCCCTGATTTTACAGCCTTTAGATATATTTGATGATGAATCGGGGGTGGTAATCTAAGAACAAATTTACCAGAAAAAGGCTTATCGGATTTTTCACCTCTTTCTGCACAAAATTCGATATAGTCATCAATTGAATCCCGGAAAGCTATCTGAATATCTTCCACGGACGTTCCCTGAAAGGTAATAACGTCACGGGTATCTATGACTTCACCATGAAAAATACCCGCCTCATCATCAAATTCCACAAATCCAGTATAGCCTTTGTATTTTAACATCATTTTACTCCTGCTTCACTCAGGAAGCGTCGAATGGATTTTAGTGCGCCCTTGTCTGTTTCACCCTGAGGGGGAGGTCTTTGGAAAACAGCTCGAACACCATTGAGGTATATTCGAACACGAGATCCTCTTCCTTCGCTTACTTCGGCACCCAGCACCTTAAGCAGGCCCTCAATTTTTTGCCAATCAACATCTGCACGAACAGGATTCTCAAAAATTGACTCCAAGGTTTTCCTGTGTTTGCTGTTCATTGCCATATGATACTATTTTACAGTATCACTCGGCACTAGGCAAATCCTTTTTTATGTTCAGTAATATTGTAGCTGGCATATACAGCACTTTCGCTTGAGTCCGGACACTTCCCGACACTTTGTATTCCCCTTCGGTGGGATCAAAGATGTGATGGGATCAGCCTGTCCAGCGTAGCTCGATTGAGCGAAGCCGGGGCTATAAACCTTTGAACTTCCATAATAGGGCCTCCATGACAGGGCTTGACGCCATTAATGAGGTTGGGGAAAGGTTCTTTTTCTCAGCCACCTGAGGTTGGTCTCACACCATTTGCAAACTGCTATTTAATACTACATATATGGAAAGCCATTCTGCATGAGATAGACAAAACAGAGGCTCGCAGGCAAGAATTTGCAGACCGCGTGAATGTTAACCCTGAGCTAATCAAGACCATTTAAAAACACATTTAAATATTTACCACTTAATCCTCCCTTTATACATTTATAACAGATTTTATCCTTCGAAGTAGTGGGGTAGCACGTAGCTACTTACCTGGAAAGAATTCCTCATAGATGGCGATATGTAGAGTGAAAGAATCTCGCATATAACTACCAGAAACAAGCTCCTAAAAGCCAATTTAGAAGACCCGCCAGATTCTGGTTCGCTGGTTGTGGGTGCAAAATCCCCCCAAAAAGACGTATATGTAATGTGAGAAAGAATAAGCCTCAATCTTTAAAAACCCTTGATTCTGACATTTCCAGTACAAAAAACCTAGGTAAATCAACTTTACCCATAGCCTGGATTTTGTTATGAGTCTAAAATTTGGAGAACCCAATGCCACAGAATTTAGAAAATCTCTCTGATGACAAAATCAGGGAGGAGTATGTCAAACGTTACACCTTGAAGGCCGGGGCAAGTTTGCTTAGCGCCAGAA
>JABMPR010000111.1 GCA_013202895.1 bacterium
CGAGTGTAATGTCGGAATTCTTGGCCTCAACATTTTTAAGATAGCCCTTGGAAAACTTCTTAACGGTTGAATTATCCTTACCTAGCACTCTTATAGCTTGAACTGTAATTTTGGAGTCCTTAGGCTCGACATTTTTAAGATAGTCCTCGGAAAACGTCTCAACGGTAGGATTATCCTCACCTAACACTTTTATAGTCTCAATTGTAAAGTCGGAATTCTTAGGCTCAGCATTTTCAAGATATCGTTCAGCAAAAGCTATTACATCTACTTGAGTTTTTTCAAGCAAAGAAAGAATCCATAAGAATACATCATATCTTACGGCATTGCGCAAAAGTATTTTCGCTACATTATGCGGATTTAGTTCAAGGAGCTTAATTGAATCAATTATCCATTCTTTTTGTAGATATTTATACGTACATAGCAACTTATTAGTTATTTCTTTTGCTTTGTCCGTTAATTCTTCCTCTACAGCAATGTTAATATAATTGTTTAAAAAATAATCATCATTTTGCGGAAAACTTTCCCATTTACCGTTGTAGTATTCATAATACTGGTTAATGAATAATTTATTATAGGTTCTCAAATTATCATCTAATGTTTCGATAAGATAGTCTCTGACTAAATCGTGCAATGAATTCGTACCATCTTCATTGCCAATTAATAAACAGGCATCAACGATTTCATGAACTATCTCAAAAACATTAACACCAAGGTAAGGTCGAAGTGTTTCGATAGATATGTGATAGCCCTCTGGAAAGATGGCTAGTGATAATAGACCCTGTTTTGCTTCAGTTGTTAGGGTCTGTACACTTAAATCTATAACGATATGAAGGCTATCGTGTAATTTATTTTCGCGCCTATTGTGAATAGAAGAAATTTTTGATCCCTGAAGGTTTTTCAGTATTGATTCCCAATACTCAGTTATTTTTCCCCTCATCATGGATGAAACAATATCAACCGCTAGCGCTAAACCCCCTGTTTCCTTGAGTATTTTTTCTACCAGGTCAAGATTTTCCTCCGTTACTGTATCAACTTTCTTTTTTAACAGTTCAAGAGCCTGTTGTGGGGACAATTGACCCAAATCATATATCACTGAGTCACCTAATACCCGTTTAAATTTTGTAGTTATTAAAGTTTTAGAGGAATCATTAATAAAATGGAACTGTTTTAAATGCCTGATATCCCACACGTCATCTAAAACGAGCAGAATGGTTTTTGAGTAAAAATACTCTTCAAGTTTACTGTTAAGCAGTTCTAAAGAGGAAGATTCATCTACAACAATGTCAATCTGAGTGCATATTAACTGAAGTAGATTTCTGACATCGGGGACTTGATTTACTTCTACCCAGAATATCCCACTATTGAAATGATTTAAGATAAACTCATCTTTTGCTAACTTTGTAGCTATTACCGATTTTCCTGTACCTCCCATTGCAGCAATACCCATAGTTGCCCCTGCTACTCTGTTTCCTTGTCCAAGTTCAGCTAAAAGCATTTCTCTAATGGCTACAGTTTCCTTCTCTCTATGTATATAATTATTAGGAAGCTTAGGTACTCCATAATGTTTCCGGGATATAATATAGCTCGAAAAACCTTTCAACAGCGCATGCTGGAAAACTTCAGATACATTATCAAATATCTCTTTTGCGATTTCTTCGACTCTTTTTGCATAATCACTTTTCGACCTTGCTGGAATTCCCTCAACCGCACTCCAGTCCAGGAGGTGATTTCCGCAAAGCTCACCATTTTCTCTAACTTTTTTTTTGAATTTACAAAGCTTTATGTATGTGTCATCATCCTCTATTATATCTTTTGGTTTCTCATATGGATAATAGTTTTCCTCCTCTCCATATTTACCGATATAATATGGCAGTATAGGTATTCCCCTTTCAATAGCTGTATCATATTCTTTTTCAATTATCCCTTTGCTGTATGTGTCACCTAATAAGAGGATTAGCAGTGAGGTATGATTGGCGACTATTTCAGTAGATTTAATGCTAGGAGTTGCAGGAAACGCAGACCGTGAACTTTTATCACTCCCTAAATCATGAATATTACATTTGAGACCTAACGAATTCAATTTCAGGATCAGCCTTGTTCTCAATTTACTGAATTCAACAAATCTATAGGAAATGAAAATGGAGAAGGGTTGTACTGACATCTATCTGATAGATCTGTATTTAGCTTAATACAATTTTATGATAATTGTTAGAGAGTGCATAGATTCTCTCTACATGATATTGCACAACATACTGCATATAGACTCTCCCCTATTACTCATTATTACTAAATATTAGATAATATCACTTAATTTAGAGTAAAAAACAAAGAATCATAAAAGGGAATAAATATTCAATCCCAGACTGGATCTAATCATTGCATAAAATGGGATTGAATTACGAGACAAATTAACAAATAATATGTTTCATATTGCTTAAAATACTCTGAATCGATTTTGCCACATAATAGCCACACTGAGAAATCTATCTTAATATTTACACCATGTTAAGGGATGTCCGTTTGGGCTCATAACCCAAGGGGCATTTTTTAACGCCCTAATTAGAACTCATAATGTCTCAAAAACAGTATTTTAAACTGGAGGCTATTTTGGCTGTCTCAAAAACCGTGATTATTGCGACCCAATATTGAGAAAAAAAGAAGCCCCAGATCAGTGAAGGACTTTCAAGTAGTTCCAAATATCGTTGGGTTATTTGAGAAATGACTGCTTGATTACTTTGACATGCTCGTTGTAAATATATTGATATTACTACCTATATTTTGCACTCGAAATGTAGCATACTTTCAAGTACCGGGGCTTCGAAAGGTAGTAAGTATTCGCGAGTGGAGTAAGACGAGCGAACGTATGTGAGTCGAAGTCAATTCTTCCCTCTCCCTAATCACTTTATTTATTGGTCCTCAGAATTCAAAATATTCGTTTTTTTGCATGATGTGTATTTGAGCAATAGTAGCATCCTAAGGCACTGGAATCCCACTTTTGGGCTTCCTGAATAGCCTCCTCGCAGGTTAAATAATTACCAAGATACTTTTGATTGTGAGTTAAAGGCATATGTGAACAGCCCTCCTTATGAACCTCATGATCGCCATTCACCAGCGCAATCAGATTGACATAATATCTTGCCATTTTCTTTACCTTCGCTGTTGTTTAATTCAAGAAGACTAATCTTAAAATACTAGAGAAGTGATTGTTGTGATTTGCCCCTTGAAGCCCCCAAGCCCCATTTTTCTGTAATTCCTGCTATTATAATATTCTTTACATTTTATAATTATTTTTATTATTTAATAATGCAATTCTATATTTAGTTTTACGCAATAATATAATACTATACTATATATAACAATATCATAATAGGATGCAATGAAGATATAGTTTATTATAGAGCTTCTTATAACTGTGCATAATGCACAATAACGAAAGGAGCTCTCATGAAAAGAGTGCATCTCGTGCTGTGGGTCGCTGTGACCCTCATTTTTAACACTTGCGAAACCAACTTAACCCAACCCGATTACAATCAAAATGCGAGCATTGAATCTGGCACATACAGTCTGGCAAAGGATCCAGTCTATGTTGCGAAACTGGACTCTATCCTGCCCGATAGTACTGTCTATGGTCCGCGTGCTGATACAACACAGGTTTTCTGGGCTACAGGAGGCGAGCTGATTCCAAGTGGATACTGGGTAGATAACCTGAACTCGTCATCTTACGAAACCCATTTATATGCAGAAATGAAAGCAAAGTTTGGAAAACTTGTCTTAGTTACAATTGCATACCCATCCAATATGGACTATCTTAATTCCCAGGATAGTTGGATCAAAATAACATCCGGTGCGACAGTTTCTGCCAAGGCGCTGCGAACAGGAGCCTTTGGCGGGGGATCAATTACCACTACCGAAGGATATGATGTTGAGGATGAAGATGGTGGATCAAATTAACAACCCTATTGTAAAAAATAATATCAAGAATGGAGTACCTCACAATATTGAGGTACTCCATACAAACGAATACATAGACTATGTGCAATCACTGGGGTTTTCAAACCCGAGTAGGATGAAATTCCTCTTTATGGAAAATTCATTGCCCTCGTCACAAGATTCGTCAATGCGGGTAGCCTTGCTGGTTGGTCATGCTAAAATTGCATCTTTGGAAGGTAAGTTTGTTGAAGCAAAGCTGCAGTTTGACAAGGCCCTCAAATACGCTCAAGTTAGATATCTACCAAAATTGTCTGTGAAAGATCGTGATAATCTGATCGCCTACATCCACTACGAGTATGCCCTCTATTGTCAACTTGTGCACGCTGGCGAACTGGCTAACTCCCACTTTTACCATGCCAGTGCTCTTACAAAATCAGCAAAGATGAAACTCCTGATTGAATTTCAATTTGCATTAATCGACTTATATCAGAGCAGTGAATCAGACACTGGGGCTTATATCCAATTTATTGAGAAGTTCCACCAGAATGAAATGAAAGTGATGGAAGGAATTGCCCTAATGAGGTTGGGTAACTTTTACCGTGACCGAAAGGACTATACTGAATCACATAAGTGCTACAAATCAGCTATGACAATCGCAGAAAAAGAAGGCTATAATTACCTCAGGTGGAACATTCAGAATTCGATGGGATTGCTTGTCTCTAAAGAATCAAGTCAAGAAGCAGCGATACAGTATTACACCAAATCATTAGAATCGATGGAGAGTCCTTATTTCAAAGCCTTAATGCTAAAAAATTTGGCAAATCGCTATTACGCTATTAAAAAACCTAATAAAACTCGTGAAATTCTGACTGAGGCCCTGGAACACTGCCAGATCAATGGAATCAGTTCGCAGATATCGATTCTGGCAGAAGGGATTGGTGATCTATACTTAGAAATTGATAGCTCCACCAGCCACGCCTATCAATATTACCAAATCGCCTTCAACGAAGTGATCAGCTTGGCAAATACAGGAATCCCCATAACCGGCAAACGCTTGCGAGTAGTTGAAAAGTACAGCAATCTCATACAAGAAAACTTGCCTGAAGATTTCATGGCACTCAAAGAACCCGGACTGTTTGAATGGAGCAAGGGCAAGACCTGGATTCAGATAAAGGATCTGTTTCACTACAATCTATTTGTCTACCACTTCTTACACACGGGGATAGGTAATGTGACTTTCTCGCAGCTTAAGATTCATCCTGGAACCTTTTACTCCCTATCCAAAAGGATGCGCGACTTGCGCGGTATTACAATACCCGATTTAAAGGGTGTCGATTTTGAACTTCCGCCAAGCCTCTTTCTGGATCCGCTCCAGAAATATGCTCAACTTCACCGAGATAAGACCTGGGATCAGGTAAACAAACAGTTTGAGAAAGACATCTATGCCTATCTCTTTGAAGAGAGTGGCTACAATAAGGTCCGTTTAGCGAAGATGCTGGATCGCAGTTATGCAATGGTCATAAAACGCACCAAGCATCTTACGGATGTGGAGAAAGATCAGACCACCCAAACAAAAGCTTAGGGTTAAGACACCCACAATAGGTCCTTGGCAATCATGCCCGGCAGTTCTATTCCCTTAGCTTATAGTACTCTGTTTTGTTCATTTTATTTATTGGTGATATGTGTTATTTGAAATGCTTCTAGCGCGAAAACTAAGCTCCAGGGAGCATACACGCAGGCCTAGAGCTCCTTTTGTGCCGGAATGCTCCCTGGATGATATTGTGATAATGTGACCTATTTTGACTGTTTTACAGGAAGCAGCGCAAGTTCATGTGTAGGAAGTGATTCCGTTGCTAGCTGGTAGCAAAGTTTATTTATACAATTTATCCTGCAATCTTGTCGCTTTGGGCAGTTTAAAAAAGAATAGCCCCCAGGAACCGAAGTTCCCGAGGGCTTGGGGGGACTCAAATATAGTTTTCTTTTTGCAGATACGCCATATTAAAAAACTGTTTGGCAATGCTAATACTTCCCTGAGTCAATGCTAACTTTGCCCAAATCCATATATTCAAACCTGAACGGAATTATTGTTCAGAACCAGAGCTTGGATTCGGATCCCATTGGAGAAAGATGGAGACCAGGTCAATATTTATTTTTGGGTTATTTGAAGCTCAATTGTCCAAAATTTTCAGGTGAGTGAAAATTAAGCTCATCAATAGGAGACCAGGCACCCCAATGCGGATGTGAGGTCTCATCTCCGCATTTAAATAGGTTTCCCTTCCAAATTCCAGGCAGATCTACCCGACCGATATACTTCTCCATAATTATAAAAGGAATGAAGAATTCCAGATACCAGGTTAGGGAATCTCGTTCTTCAGGATCTATCCGACGAGGGCTTGAATGCAAGCGTTTGATTTGACGATCCTCCCTCATTGACAAAGGTTTAAAATCATCAATGATCCCATCTGTTTTGTGGGGATCAATAACATGATAGGCCAGGAGTGCTCCACCACAATTAAACTCAAAATTGAAGTAACCCAAACCAGGCTTTGGCTCTAGGAATATTTCCACACAGCTATCTTCATACACTAGGGATTGGAAATCGCTGTGGACACACCTGACATAGCGATCATCCACTTTAAAAATTCCAAATAATCCTTCAGGACTGTACTGCAGCTTGCAACGCGTGCGGGGACGATGACTACTGCCCTCAGGTCTAAATGAGGCGATTTCTAAAGGGGTGATATGCTCCCAGGCTGGTCCATTCCACTGACCCAGCATCTCGGGCTCTATCTTGATTGATTTAACCGTGTAATCTGGATTATCCAAACCCCTGGCCTAGTGAGGACCCTCAAACTCGATGACCTGTCCAGCTAGCAGTCGGTCACTTACGATTTTCAGCTCAGGTGAGGCGCCTCCTGATGGAATTTCAAGCCTGAGGGTATCGCCAGGATTCAAGTGTTTTAAAGATTCAGGGGCCAACACATCGTTTACGGAGATGAAGGCATCATAATATAGCGGTGCAACTCCCACATTTGTGATGGTGATGCGAGCTGAATCCGCGCTGGCAACGAATGAGGTAATCTGAAACCGATATCCAGATGCCATACTGGCTTCCTTGATTCTTGCTTCCGTTTGATAGCCTGGCTGATCATTGCCTAACATGTAAGTGATATGAAAATCCTGAGCCCATTGTTCATAGGAAGATCCATGCGCGCCTGTCACCGGGGTTAACACATTCTGTTGATCATAGTTTGTGTAATAGCTGAATTCGCCGCCCGCTGGTGAATGCCGATAACGTTCTCGGTCAAAGAAGTTCCAGTTCCCCAAATTCCAATTCGCATGATTCTCATGCATAAATGAATCATCAAACACACCAAATGGAATATCCAGTAATTCTGTCTGCTGGGTGAAGGGTGAATAGCGCTGATCAGCCGCATCAATTGAAATACTCCAAGGTGTATTTAACCAGATCGCATCCAGATGCTGAAAAAATTCGGACTGGAAAGCCTTGCTGGGAAAGGTGCCACCCAGAATAAAGGGTCCATCATAAATATGGTACTCCCCCCATAAACCAAAACCTACCTGGATAAATGCCAGACGGGGATCCTGGTCATATTCCTGGGCAAATTGCTCCTGAAATTCCAGGGAAAAACGCTCCAATTCGGGGTGGGTCCAATCTGGAAAATGAGTTGTTCTGCCCTCCGAGAGACCGATTGTCTCATTATAATCATCCAGGGCTTTGATATAATCTGGAACGGAGGTATGGTATCCTGGATACACATAGCGGAATCGAAAAATGGCCTGGTGCCCCCTGTAGGCGATGGCATCCAGCTTATCTTCAACAGCATCCCAATTGTAAACCCCGCTATCCTGGACAATATCATTAAAGAGCATATATGAAAATTCTAGGGATATGGCCTCAGATGTTCGATGTGAACTTGTTGTCCAATATACGATTCCGGTCATGGGCTGGACATGCTCAATGGAATCATTTAGCTCAATGTTTGTCCAACCCTCCGGTGGATCTGGAAGGGTGTCCTGAGGTTCTTCAATCGTGTCCTCCTCACCAAAAAGCAGGTCTCTGGGATCCAGGAGCTTGTCTTTTTTTCCAGCACACTCAGAAAGGACGATGATGCTTATGAATAGCCCCAGCAGGATCAAAGCGGATTTATTGATGGTTATTTTCCTTTCAATAGGATTAATCAAGCAAAACAAGCCAATCCTGGCTCTGACTTGCATTAGCGAATTTAACAGGTACTCCCCTTGGATTGGGATTGATGATTCTGAGGGCGATCTGATAATCAGACCCGCTTAAACCTTCAAGGGGAATACTGCAGGACCACTCGCTAGCAAGTTCTCCAGGATAAATCGTGCGGATATCCCAGGCTGGGTTTAACGTCTTCAGAATCTCACCATTTCTACCTAATAATGCGACCTCCACTGGCCATTCATAGTAGAAAGGAGCCACTCCTCTATTTTCTACTTTAATATCAAGGATCAATCCCTGTTTTGCTTTTGAAACTCTGGCAGCAGAAACATAGAACTGATAACCCATGGCGGAAGTGCCATCAATTGCCCTGTTTACCTTGGCAGGTTCCCAGTCCTGAACAAAGGGACGGTGATTCAGAAGAAATGTGGCATGGAGGTCCCGTACACATTCATAATAATCATCTGGCGTACAGGATTCTTCATCCCAGATGCAAGATTGTTGACCCGGAGTAAGCTCTCCGCCGATTGGAACACTTCTCCAATGGTCGGTCATCTCATGCACCGTTAAGCGTTTATAAAAGTGCTCATCGCCCTTGAGGTGCGTTTCCAGGGTGAAGACATCATCATGAAGTCCAATCCGGCGATTCTTTATCCGGGCCATGGGTTCATGGGCAAAAATGTCTTGAGAGACAAGGCAATGTGTGATTTTAAATCCCGTTTCATAAGCATCCAGGATACGATTCTGGGTTTCCATGGTGGCAAACAGGCTATCCACCGGCCAGGTATGAAATTCACCCCAATGTCCCAGCAGCCCTACCTGGATAAACCCGATACGCGGATCCCCATCATAACGCTGGCCCATTGCCAGGATAAGATCTTCAAGCGCGTCTGCTAAAATGGGATTATTGTAGTCAGGGGAATTGCCACCACCATGGTTTTCGTAAGGTGTAACAGTTACTCCCTGATCCAGGATGTATTGAGGGACTTGCAGTGGACGTCTCGGATAATCAAGATAGACTCGAAATACTGATTGATGTCCCCGATCATAAACCGCCGTGAGCGTAGAATCCAGCTTGGTTTCCCAATCATATGCGTCAGGTCCAGTCACAATCTCCGCCATACCCACATAAAAATATTCCAGGCTATGTGGAAAATCATATGTCCCCACATAAGGCATAAAACCTTTCATAGGATTATCTGCCGGAGCCTTAGCTGCATCGTATTCCAGGAGCTGCCACTGATCGCCACAGGCGAATAAAATTAGAGGGATCAGGATGAGACCAAGTGGCTTTATCAAATGCATTGTTTTATTCATTATGAATCTCCCCTTCATTGATTTAAGACTCATCATCATTATGTGCACCTTGAAGAATTATATATTCTCATCTCGGTAATATCCATTGAATTCCTCTTTCAATAAAATATCAACTATCCAATTCAGGTATCAGTTGATATTCCCCGAAGGGGAAAAGTGTGAAAAACCACAATTTATCAGCTCACAATTCAGGTGTCAGTTGAAATTCCCCAAAGGGGAATAACGTGAAAAACCACGGATGCAATCCGTGGTATCTAAAACCTAAAATAATCCAACCCTGCAAGGGTTGAAGCGGACCCGGATGGAAATCAATTAGAAGAATGCGCCCATTTGGCTTTAACACTCGCTTCATTTCATCTAAACTGCCCATTCTGGTAGAGTCATCCATTTCGTGCAATACAAGCATTGCAATCACC
>JABMPR010000112.1 GCA_013202895.1 bacterium
GAAGGCATCACCTTCCATGAACTGGTGGCACCTTTATCCTTTAGTGGGAATGAAAAGGTCACTCAAATTTCTTGTCAAAAAATGGAGCTGGGTGAGCCTGATGCCAGCGGTCGCCGTCGCCCAATTCCTATAGCAGGTGAGATTTTCAGCTTTCCTGTTGATACAGTGATTCCAGCCATCGGTCAAAAGATAATTGTGGATTTTATTGAGGATCAGGATCTCAAAGTTAACCTGAAGACCGGGACCACTCAAATCTCCCATGTCTATGCTGGCGGCGATGCGGTGCGAGGAGCCTCCAGTGTCATAAATGCTATCAGTGATGGTCAAAATGCTGCCAGGCATATGCTGAACGATTTTCAAGTTCACGACTCTCAACCTTACAGGAAAAAGAAACGGCACGTCAGCATAAATGAGTTGAAAATGAAAGCAGCTGTCCGGGAATATGGGATAGAACCGCCTCACGCTTCGAAGGACCTCACTTCTGATTTTCCCATGGTTCACAGGACTTTGACAGAGAAAGAAGCACGAGCTGAAGCAGAGCGCTGTCTCCTGTGCGATGATTTTTGCAGCGTCTGTGTGGGTGTCTGTCCCAACCTGGCCAATTTGACTTATCTGGTAAAACCTACTGAATATTCTGTTCAGGAGTACTCCAATAAGGATGGTGTATTGGAAGTTTCTGAAGCCGGGATCTTTAGTGTTTCTCAGGAGCCTCAGGTTCTGAATATCGGCGATTTTTGTAACGAATGCGGAAATTGTACGACCTTTTGCCCTACATCAGGTGATCCATACAAAGACAAACCCCGATTGCATATCTCAGAAGCTAGCTATGACGAGGCTGATTCTGGCTATCGACTGGATGCTAACGGGCTGCGTTTAAAAGCTGATGATTACCAGGCGGTATTGACCTCTTACAATGGTGATTATCTGTATCATTCACCAATGGCTAAAGTTCGTTTTGATGCCAAGACTAAGGCCATAAATTCTCTGAATCTAGAACCTGACACCGAATTCTTTTCCACCCAGGAGGCTCTGGAAATGATTGTGTTGTATGAGAACTTGAAGGATAATCCAATTATTATTGATGGTGATATCAATATTGAAACTTGAAACTTAAAACTTGAAACTTTTGCTTGATATCTTGGTGCGAAATGACGAATATAGCCAAACGGTTTTATAACAATCCAGCCCAAGAAGTGTTTATATGAAAGAGATTACATCGCTTGATGTGTATAATTTATCTGAAAAACTGTCTGATGACATATGGCATCTGTATGACACCTGGAATAAAAAAGCCCAAAATACTCTTGGGCTTCAAATAATAAGGTCTGCTGATAGCATCTCCGCGAACCTGGCTGAAGGATATGGTCGATATAGTTTCGCTGACCGTAAAAGATTTTACATGTATTCAAGAGGTTCTTTTGAAGAGACCAAAGCCTGGCTTCGTAAAGCACACCGACGAAACCTCCTTACGGATGAGACAAGTGAATTATTGCAGGAAATCATACAAGAACTCGGACCGAAATTAAATGCTTTTATTAATAGCCCCAGACCCCATTAGGATGATTGCGGTGGTAGTAAAGCACCACCATTTTCAACTTTCAGGTTTCTGTTATTTTTTGAGAAAGTCGTGTCTAATTTCTAAAGATAATATCCTATGAAAACGCTACTTATAAAAAACCCGCTCAGGGTGGCCTGCATGGACGATCAGGGCTCGGAATTTTCCGGGGGGCACATTTTCATACAGAAGGGTGTTATCAAATCGATTGGACCTGAAGCTATAGATATTCAAGCAGATGAAATAATTGACGCAACTGGAATGGTTGTTACTCCCGGGTTTATCAATACCCACCATCACCTGTATCAGACCTTGACCAGGAACATTCCCCTGATGCAGGATCAGCCATTATTCTCATGGCTGAATAATCATTATGAAGTCTGGCGTGAGATCACCGATGAAGCAATCCATATAAGCACTCAGATCGGGTTACTGGAGCTGATGAAAAGCGGCGTGACCTGTAGCTCAGACCATTTGTATTTATTCCCTGCTCAAGCAAATCAGGAGCTTATCGACACGGAAATAGAAGCAGCAAAGGCTCTGGGGATCCGTTTCCACCCTACGCGCGGCTCCATGTCTCTAGGTAGATCGAGTGGCGGGCTTCCACCTGACGACGTAGTACAATCTGAATCTGTCATTCAAAAAGATACTGAGCGCCTGGTTGCTAAATTTCACGATGCAAGCCATGGTGCTATGACGCGTATCGCCCTCGCCCCATGCTCACCTTTCTCGGTCACTCCTCAGCTCATGAAACAAACCGCACAATATGCCCAAAGCGAGGGACTGCAAATACATACTCACCTGGCTGAGACCTTGGACGAGGAAAAGTATTGTCTGGAGACATTTGGTAAGCGTCCAGTTGCATTAATGGAATCCCTGAATTGGTTGACAAATAATTCCTGGTTTGCCCATTCAGTTCATTTGAATGATGCTGAAATACGGATTATGGGTGAAAGAGGCGTTGGAATTTCTCACTGCCCCTCATCCAATCTGCGACTGGGTTCTGGTATAGCCAAGGTTAGAGAAATGCTGGATGCCGGAGTAAATGTCAGTCTGGGAGTGGATGGGAGTGCCTCCAATGATTCGGGAGACATGCTACTGGAAATGCGTAATGCCATGCTCATCTCCAGGCTTCGGGAAGAACAGTATTGGCTAAGTGCCAGAGATGTACTCCGTTTAGCCACCCGCTCTGGAGCTGCGGTTCTGGGTCGAGATGACATTGGTGAATTAAGTCTGGGTAAACAGGCTGATCTGGCACTTTTTGACATGGGCGGATTATCTCAAGCAGGAAGTTTATCGGATCCCTTAGCTGCTTTAATATTCACAACCCGCCATAAGCCTGTTGACCAATTGATCATTCAAGGTCAAATTGTGATTGGACAGGGTGTCCCTGATTTGAATGAAACACGTCTAATATTGGATCATAATCGAATTGCCAAAGAAATGCTGCAACGCGCCCAGAAACGAAGTGGAATAGATTTTCTGAACTCAAATATCAAACCCTAAAAACGGACGAAATGCATGTGGTCATCAATTGAACAAATAATCAAACCGGATAATTTTAACGACGCCCAAGATCTCAATAAACAAACCGGTTCAGTTCTCTTCGCTGGTGGCTCTTATCTTGTGGCAGACAGAGATAATAACACGCAAACACTCCTGGATATAAATCATCTGTTATCAGATCAGATCAAGAAACAAGCGGACAGATTGCAAGTTGGTGCTGGCAGCAGCTTACAAAAGTTGCTGAAGAAAAGTGATTCCCGAGTGCTTTCCCAGGCGATCATTTCATCCTGCTCTTCAAAAAACATTCGCAATCAGCGCACTCTGGGAGGTGAGATTGCCCGGGGTCGAACTGATTCTGATCTGCTCATTTACCTACACGTTGCCGGTGCAACACTGCAGATTAATGAGAGCAATCAATACATAAGCCTTCAGGACTGGCAGGGGGATGGGGTTATATCAAATGTTTTTATACCAGAGAATGACACGCGGTTGGAACGCGTTGCCGTATTAGACTCTGCTCCCGCCTTCGTTATTGTGGCTGTAAATCAAGGGAGCGATTCGATTTCTCTGGCTGTCGGTGGGAAATCCGAGCGAATACTTTCCAGTAAAATCTCTCTATCACTCGAAGAACCTGAAATACAAAAATTTATGGCTCGAGTTAAGACTGTCTTTCACGAAGATCACTTCGGTACACCTTCCTACAAACAGCATTTGGTGTCAAACCTGCTTTCAGATATGATGGAGGCAGAATGATTGTGCAATTTGAGCTCAATGGACGCTTAACCACCAGTGATACAAATCCTGGAACCACCCTGCTGGAATATTTGAGATCTTCTGAAATCTACAGCGTAAAACATGGCTGCGATCATGGTGAATGTGGTGCCTGTACCATACTTATTAATAACAAAGCTCATAATGCCTGCCTGATTTTAATGCATCAGGTAGCTGGTAAAAAAATTGAAACCCTGGAAAGTTTTTCCACCCACGAACACCTGCACCCTTCACAAAAAGCGTTTCTGGATGGTGGTGCAGCTCAATGTGGATACTGCACCCCCGGGATGTTGATGTCCATCGAAGCTTTGAATCGGGAAGATCAATCGGCTACTGAGGAGGATGTCCGAGATACTTTGAGTGCAAATCTCTGTCGCTGTACTGGCTATGTAAAACCAGTGGAAGCAGCCCTGAAAGTATTGGCAGCTTCGAATGATGCTGAGGGTCTGTCATGAAAGTGATTGGAAAAGACACCAGACGCGTAGATGGTCAGGCGCTGGTTAGAGGAAAAGCCCTTTTTTCAGACGATGTTAAGATAAAGGATCTGCTGCATGTGAAGATCCTCCACAGCCCTGTCGCCCATGCTCACATCCAAAACATTGACACCAAAAAAGCAGAGGCATTGAATGGGGTTATTCGTGTATACACGTACAAGGATTTCACTCCACATTACTATACCACCGCCGGACAGGGCTATCCTGAACCCAGTCCACGAGATACGCTGATTCTGGATTCAACCGTTAGATATGTAGGTGATCGGGTTGCTTTCGTGGCAGCAGAAACATTGGAAATTGCCGAGCAGGCACTGGATTTAATTGAGGTAGAGTATGAAGAGCTACCCTGCGTTTTTGATGCTGAGAAAGCCATGTCTGCCGGTTTTGCTATTCACAAATCGGACGGGCCCACTGGCATCCATGACGCAGCAAACAATATTGCAGCTCATCTGGATGCTGAACTGGGCGATGTTGAAAAAGCGCTAAGCAATTCAAGCGCTGTCTTCGAGGGAACATACACTACACCGTTTGTGCAAATGGCCTCTATTGAACCGCATATTTCCATTACATGGCTGGATGAACATAATCGGCTGGTAGTCCGAACAGCGACTCAGGTGCCTTTCCATGTGAGACGTATCCTGGCCGAGATTCTCGATATTCCCATCGCTAGAATCCGTGTAATCAAGCCACGGATTGGTGGTGGTTTTGGCGGAAAGCAGGAGATTTTGAATGAGGAGCTTGTGGCTACTGTCACATTGTCCACTGGTCGACCTGCCCGCATCGAATATACAAGAGAGGAAGAGTTGTATGCCGCCCGCTTGCGACATCCTGAAAGACTAAGTTATCGTCTCGGTTTTGATGACAATCAGCTATTAACAGCCATTGATGTGAACATCCTTGAAAATTGCGGTGCTTATGGCCCCCATGCACTTACCGTTATGTCAGTAACCGCTCAAAAAGCACTCAGCTTATATAAAGCTCCCCATATTCGTGTTATTGGAAATGGCGTTTACACCAACCTGCCTATAGGTGGCGCCTATCGCGGCTATGGTGCACCCCAGGCTCTTTTTCCGCTGGAAAGTCTTATGGATGAAGCAGCCAATGAGATGGGTATTGATCCGATTGACTTACGGCTGAAAAATTTATTTGAGGTGGGTGACGATATCCCCATCGCCAAAATTCTTGGTGAAGGTCGGGAAGGTTACCCCATGGTACTGTATAGCACAGAAATTAGAGCCTGTTTGCATGAAGGTCGACGGCTCAGCAATTGGGATCATCTCAGAGAGCAGAAACAAACGGGTCGTTATCGACGAGGGATTGGTGTCGCTGTGGCAGGCCAGGGCTCTGGAATTCCCGGAATAGATATGGGCTCCGCTTTTATCAAAATGAACGAAGATGCCAGCTTTAATCTGCAGATAGGGGCTACCGATCTGGGTACTGGATCGGATACAGCTCTGGCGCAGATTGCGGCGGAAGTCCTCAATGTGACTGTGGATAAAATTATTGTCTACTCATCTGATACTGACATGACACCCTTTGATACAGGCGCATATGCATCAAGTACAATTTATATCTCTGGTTCAGCAGTAAAAAAAGCCGCAGAAAACTGTAAGGAAATGATTTTGGAGCAGGGGAAAAAACTGCTGGGAGTTGAACACGCAGAAATCATTGACACCAGAGTGGTCGCTCCAAATGGCAAGAACATCTCTTATGAAGATATCTGCACCAAAACATTTTACACTGATGAACAGATGCAGATCATGGGCACAGCCTCTCATCTAAGCTATGATTCTCCCCCTCCTTTTAATGCATCATTTATTGAGCTTGAAGTAGACACACTTAGCGGAATAGTTCGGGTGATCAAGGTAGTGTCTGTTACTGATACAGGTCAGGTTATTAATCCAAAAATGGCAGAAGGGCAGGTAGAGGGAGCTATCCCTCAGGCGCTGGGTATGGCTCTCACTGAATTCATGCCTTTCGATGAAAAAGGACGCATGCTGAACCTGGATTTTAATAGCTATCATATCTATACAGCCAGAGATATGCCTGAGTTGGTGGTGCGCTTCGTAAAGTCAAATGAACCGACGGGTCCTTATGGTGCAAAGGCCGTTGCCGAGATACCCATCAATGCCCCGGCACCGGCTGTGGCCAATGCCGTTTACAATGCGGTTGGCGTGCGAATAAGACATTTACCTATCAGACCAGATATGATATTAGATGGACTTGTCTCATAATCTGGAATAAACTCTAATTTTATTCTAGTAATCACTTGGAATAATTATCTAATACGCTCAAATACGGGGTAGATGAACTCATTCAAGCAGCAAAGATAGTATTCACCCTGAATAGACTTGTTCAGCTTATTTGAAGCCTTTTGGCGCGAGAATAATCTCCCTCAATTTTCTTTAGCTTGAGGGGTAATCTATAAAATATGGAGTCAAAGCTGGAGGTTATTGGGCATTAACACCTTAAAAGTGAAGCCAAACAGACTATTTTTAGCGACAAATCGAATTTTTTTCTTTGAGTCTGCTTGGAAAAAACGAATGCTAAAATACTGTCACTAATTCAGAAGCCACAAACAAAACAGAATGGAAAAAGATTTTATGCCAAACAAAATACGCTGTGGATGGGTCCCCCTCCAAAAACCTAAATATGTTGAATACCATGATCAGGAATGGGGAAAACCCGTCAATGATGACACCTTGATGTTCGAGTTCCTCGTTCTTGAATCTTTTCAAGCGGGATTGAGTTGGGAGATCATTCTTAATAAGCGGGAGAATTTTCGAGTCGCTTTTGCCAAATTTGATTTTAAGCAGGTATCTAAATTCGATGAAGAAAAGATCCAGGAGCTACTTCTTGATAAAGGAATCGTACGTAATCAGCTCAAAATTAGAGCTGCAATAAATAATGCTCAGCGTTATCTGGAAGTGATTGATGAATTCGGAAGCTTTTGTGATTATTTTTGGACGTTTTCTGGTGGCAAACCTATTAGAAATCAGGTTAAAACGCTGTCTGATATACCTGCAAGTACAGATCTATCGGACAAAATTTCCAAAGATCTGAAACAACGGGGTTTCAAATTTTTAGGATCCACTGTCATCTATGCCCATATGCAAGCGGTTGGGATGGTTAACGACCATTCGCAGGCTTGTTTTCGCTATACCGAAGTTTGATTGATTTAGTTTTCGAGGTCTTGATTCCGCCAACCCTAGTGATAATTTCCTAGTTACTCCTGGCTAAAAATCTAATCCTAATGAAAGCTGGCCATGGGGTTCTGAGAAGTGAGATCCGCCCACCCCTAACAGGCGGATTGGTTCACCGGGTATCCAGTTTTTCACAAATAACTTGCAGGCTATTCGATAGATTTCAGCCCCATCATCAAGGGGTTCGGGAACCGTATGCTGGCGCGTAAATGTCGAAAAATCACCATAGCGCAGTTTGATCGTGATGGTGGCTGCCATAAACTTGTTCTTTTTTAGCTGTTCAGCCACTTTAAAACTCAAATTTTCGACTATCTCCAGCAAAGCTTCCTGATCCGCAATGTTTTTTGAAAAGGTGCGCTCAGTGCTGATTGATTTGGCTTCATGATCTTCATGGACTGGACGATCATCAATTCCCGCAGCCCATTTTGCCATTGCCTCGCCCAGTTTTCCAAATCGCTGGATAAGTGTAGTTTCTGGTATGACTGCCATATCGGCTACAGTATAAATCCCATATTTTGCCAAGCGTTCATTGGTCTTAGGTCCAATCCCTGAGATTTTCTTCACCGGCAGGGGAGACAAAAAATCTATTTCGGATCCAGGGGGCACAACTGTGAGTCCGTTGGGTTTTTTGAAATCTGAAGCAATCTTGGCGATCATTTTATTTGTTGAAACTCCTGCGGAAGCAGACAATCCGATGTCCCTTGAAATTCTCAATTGAATTTTACGTGCAATTTCTGTGGCTTCGATCCATTCGTTTACTTGATCACTAAGATCCAGATAAGCCTCGTCGATACTCACTTGCTGGATACTGGGTGATTCAGCACGCAGGATACCCATTATTACCTTCGAATACATCCGGTACATCCCATGCTTGGATGAAATCACAATGAGATCTTTACAGCGTCTGGAGGCTTCGATCATGGGCATGGCTGAATGGATTCCAAATTTTCTGGCCGGGTAGGATGCGGCTGCTACGACACCTCGATTTTCACTCTTTCCACCAACTACAATAGGCTTGCCTTTTAGAGAGGGATCGCGTAGAACTTCAACCGAGCAGAAAAATGCATCCAGATCCAGATGCATAATAGCGCGTGGTTTATTTATGAAGGGTTGCGGGTTTACCATTTAGCTGTTCTGGATCAATTCCTCTATTTGAAGCTGATATTCAGCATGAGTCCCGGAATGAGATTCACTTTTTGATCTGATCCTACCCCTGTTAGAACTGTTGGGCTTAACGAAACACGATTTGACGAGGTATGCGCAAGTGCTCCATCGGGACTAAGATTTAAAATTTGTTGAGTAAGATAGGTTCCCCCACCATAACCGATCAACGCCAGTATCAACAATGGTTCTGTATCCTGAACATCCAGTAATATACCAGTACCAAAACCAAAAGCAGTACCTGAGGCAGAGCCCAAAAGCATCAGGGTTGATTGACCAAAACTATAATCATGTGCCTTAATAAAATGATCATAAGCCAGAGTACTACCAATGGCACCAAGGCTTGAAACCAAAAAGAACATATCGATATCACCATCATCAAATAAAATGGACTGAAACATCATCGTATTGTAAAAGCCAAAACCCCAGCCTTGCATCAACATGAAGGCATCTCCAAAACTGTACTGTTTGTGGTGGGTCAAACGGTATCCGGCCATTGCACCTAAGGGATAGGCAAGCAATTCCAATCTAGTTTTACGTTTTCTCCATTTGTCCATATCCGAATCATATGATTCCTCTTCAGCAAGCCAGTCATATCCAGCATAGTCTGCAGAATCCGGTTCGGAATCAACAACATTATGGATCAGCCTGCTTGTTATTCCGGCAACCCCGGTCCACATGCTCCAAACCCAGGCTTGACCGTTGGAAGGTTCGTATTTTTCAAATAGATATTCCCCGGCATAGTGACCAACGGGAGCTGAAGCCATGAGAACCCACATCCAGAGCGTTTCTGGATCATCACTTTGAGCAGAATCCTCATCATCAGATCCATCATCCAATCCTAAAAGCTGATTAAGGCCAGCTCCGTAGCGCAAACCTAGCAAGGAGCCATAGCGCATCATCTGGGTACGAGCATGTGACATATCCATGGTCTTGGTGTACCCGTAGGTTAAATAGAAGGCGCCTCCCATGGAGACCATGACCCCCCCAACATACCAACGCCCATCATCAGCGTGGAGGACATAGGGAATACCCCAGCCATAGAGTCCCGCTCCCAGGGCAATATTCTGGAGCACCAGGGGCCAACGCCCGGATTGATCCATGGGTTTTGGAGTTGTGAAGCTCCACCGTGCTTCCCACGTCCGACTGCTATCTAGTGACAACATCATCGACTCAACCAGGATGTTCATGAGTACGCGCTCTTCATCTGTGATTTTGCCATCAAGCATAGCTGTTTCCCAGGCGTGTCTATAAGTGGATTGCTCCTTTAGCGAGTCACTTGCCTGCCCGGCTAAGCCACTAATAAGAGTGACCAGCAATAATACCTTTATCATAGTACTCATGAGGACCTCCTTTTTGAGCGAGAAGATAAGCCTTTGCCACAGAATAGTTTCTATTTTTTCCTGATGAACGCACAAGACGTCCCTTGCAAAACGAAACCAACAGCTTTAATTAGCAACACTTATTTGTTTGAGTTTTCAGAAAGGAAATTCAAGATCACATGAACTCTACCTTGAATAAAGATCGAATTAAAAAACTTCGCAGAAGACTGAATTATCGGCGGGCGCGATACGTCTGGCTGCAAAACATCTTATTTAGAATGAAATCATTTGATCAACTCTTTGTTATCATAATGGCCACATTAATTGGGGTTTTTGCCGGTGTAATTTCAGCTGGATTTCGGACACTCATTGGTTCCTTTCGACATTTATTTTGGGGGGATGGGGCTCTCATCGATGTAGTCATGGCTGCCCCTGTATACCTTAAAATTGCTATCCCGGCCTTTGGGGGCGCGATGGTTGCCTGGTTCGTAAATAGATATGCCCCTGAAGCCAAGGGTCATGGTGTTCCGGAGGTCATGAATGCCGTGGCAACCCAAAATGGCTTCATCAGGATGCGCGTTGTGATTATTAAAGCCCTTGCCTCTGCTATGTCGATAGCATCAGGAGCCTCAGTAGGTCGAGAAGGACCCATTGTACAGATCGGTTCTGCTTTTGGTTCCTCGGTTGGACAACTTTTTCAAGTCTCGGTGCGGCGTATGAAAACCTTTATTGGTTGTGGCGCTGCTGCTGGCATAGCTGCCACATTTAACGCGCCGATTGCCGGCGCCATTTTTGCTTCAGAGGTGATCCTGGGCGATTTCAGTGCTGCTGCTATCGGACCTATCATTATCGCATCTGTCTTTGGAACGGTCATAAGTCGGGCACTCTATGGTGACTTCCCCGCTTTTATTCCTCCTGAATACAGTCTGCATTCTCCTGTCGAGATTATATTTTATATCGTTTTAGGAATTGCGACGGGTTTTGTTGCCTGGTTTTTTGTGAGATCGCTGTATAAGACGGAGGATCTATTTGATGCCTGGAAAGCACCTGTTGTAGTTAAGGGTCTTCTGGGTGGTGCTTTACTTGGTGGAGTAGCTGTTTATCTACCTCAGATCCTGGGTGTGGGATATGAAACTATGGAATCCGTTTTAAGCGGTCATCTTGGTTTAACCCTTGCTGCAGGTCTGGTATTAGCAAAGATTTTTGCCACTGGCTTATCATTAGGTTTTGGTGCTTCGGGGGGCGTCTTCGCCCCCTCCCTCTTTATTGGGTCTATGCTGGGTGGTGCTTTGGGTACAATTATTCATTCGCTTTTCCCTGAAATAACAGCCAGCAGTGGTGCCTACGCTCTGGTTGGGATGGCTGCAATGGTCGCCGCCACCACCCATGCTCCTGTTACCGCTGTCCTAATTATTTTCGAGATGACCAGCGAATATTCAGTAATTCTACCGTTGATGATTTCAAGCATCATTGCCATGGTTATTTCCTCTCGTCTCCTTGACGGTTCAAATATTTACACCATGAAGCTGAAAAGGCGTGGAATCGATATTTATGGTGGAAAAGACATCAACATTCTGGACCAGATCAAAGTTCATTCGCTTAAGAAGAAAATTGTGGATACCGTTTCCGAGACTCTAACTCTGAAGGGACTACTGGAAAAAATGTCAGTCAGTTCAGCTCTCAACTTTTATGTAAAGGATCAAGCGGGCCAATTGACGGGTATCATCACACAGTCTGCCATGCGGCGCTTTCTCAATCATCATGAGGCTGTTCCAGAAGATGCCACTGTGCGTGATATGATGAACCGTAAGTTCGAGGTGATTAGTGACGAGACACCTATCCACGACGTTCTCCGTAAGATGATTGAGATGGATCTGGAGGCATTACCTGTCATAGATGCTGAGCACATGTTAAGTGGTGAGGTTGAACGTAGCACTATCGTCCATCAATATCAGGAATTACTGATTCAAGCGGAGTCGACCCGGGCCATGGCTGATTCCATGAAATTTATTCAGAAACCCTATCATGAAAAATCAGAGGTCATCCCGGGTTTCTTTCTGGCCCGGATCAATGCGCCTTCCACCTTTGTAAATCAATCCATAAGGTCACTTAATGTGAGACAGTCGTATGGAGTAGATATTCTGCTTATACGTCGAGACAGGGCTGGGAAGGGTGTTGATATTATTCCGGCTGTAAATGAGAAAATGCAGTTGTCAGATCAGCTACTGATCTTCGGCGAGCAGGACAAAGTTGAAAAGCTCTGTTCCATCCTTTAAAAAAGTATTCCCTTATCACACTTAGAGCATAAATCTTAGAAAAGTAGCGCCCAATCTCCCAAATGGGTTTCGGGTATATATTTTTCTTTTTGTGTTGCAATTGAGACTGGTTCTCATTATTGTGAATGCATGTTAATTCAATCTAAAAGAAAGAAAAATATATGTTAAAAACCCTATTATTGATTACGCTTAATGTGCTTTTAAGCCTTCAACTTGCTGCAGATGGCCGTCGGTATGTCTGGACCTATGAGTATCAAACACTACCTGGTGGGGAAGCTGAATTAGAATCCTACACTGAATTTTCGCATACAGATACGGATTCCGGTCGTTTAGCAACAACCACACTTCAATACGAATACGAAATCGGTATGAACAATCGTTTTGATGTTGGGATTTATCAAAAATTTCAGCAGGACTCTGATTCCCCCATTGCCTATGATGGATTTAAAATTCGGTTCCGATATCGTTTAGGTGAAAAAGGTCGCTGGGCATTTGATCCGCTTCTTTATCTGGAATATAAAGACAACGCGGCATTTGATCATTCTACCCTAGAAACAAAACTGATACTGGCTCGCGATTTTGACCGTATCAATGTAGCCATAAATCCTGTACTGGAATTTGAGTTTAAAGATGATGAAACTGAGCTTGAGTTTGAAATTAGCGGGGGTATCAGTTACGCTCTTCACCCTCTTATTTCAATGGGTCTTGAAGCGAAGGGTAATGCAGATGAATTTTATTGGGGTCCCACACTTTCCCATGGAAAAAACGATCTTTGGTTTGCCCTGGGATTACTCTTGCCTGCTAAAACGGATAGCGGGGCTGATCGCAAGTTTCGTTTTATCATTGGAGTCGGGCTTTAATCCACCTGCATCTCAGAAATTAGGTTTTGGACCAGTAATCTTTCATCAATTCTGACACCCAGCCCGGTTGCTCAACGTTTTGAGGTAAAAATTGCAGGAAAACTGGTTTTATATCCAGTACAGGTGTTCCATTGACGGCATCTAGTCCTTGAACTATCAAAGTATTTCCCTCTACACCGATGACCTGTGCAGTTGTTAAACCAATGGCATTGGGGTGATAAACAGATCTCTGAGCCAATAGGCCAATATCTGGCCATTCAGGATTATTTCTTGGATGTCTGGTAACTGGAAGTTCATGACCTTCAGATAGTTGATCAAAATAAAAAACCACTTCCACATGTGAAAAGTCTGCTAATCCTTTAATTAGATCCGCTTCATAATCCTCATTTAATATGATGCGTGAAACAACCCCGCCCCAATCATCATCACGCAAATCCTTTCTGTCGTTTGACACCTGAGCGATTGGGCTAAATGTGATCATCGGCTTCACTTTATTTAAGCAGAAGAATCTTTTGAATTGCCACCTGACTGCCTGATTCAAGCTGGCAAAAATATACACCCGCCTCGGCAGAATGTCCCGCTTCATCGATACTGTTCCAGATGACATCATAATTTCCCCTAGATTGAATAGTACTCACCAAGCGTACGACTTCCCTTCCGGAAATATCAATGATGCTCAGGTTAACAGGTCCGTCCACATCCAGACTATAGGGAATGGTCGTCATGGGATTAAATGGATTTGGGTAATTTGCACCCAGCTGGAACTCGAGGGGTCCTTGCAACTCATCTTCAACCAGGCCAACTACATAATCGGTTGTTTTTAAAATCCAATTATCCGGATCCAGCACCAGGTCAGTAACGATTTCCCCTGGGGGAATCTGAAAATGGAAAGTCATAAATGATTCATTTATTCTGATAACTGTATCTATCACTGATGCTGTCGTTGTAATTCTAAAATCAACAGGCATATCGAATGTGAGCCCTGATTGAATAGTCTGGACCAGGAGATCCTGTCCGGTCTGCGCCCGATAGGCTCGATAATTCGGATGGTTTGCTCCATAAATCCACTGCTGGAAATAATTCTCCAGGTCAAGACCACTCACGTCCTCGCAAACAATCTGAAACTGCTCCGTTGTGGCTGTGGAATACTTGTAATCGGGGTGATTAGAGTAAGTTTGCAGAATTTCAAAAAAGGTATCGTCCCCTACGATATGACGTAGCATATGCAGCACCCAGGCTGCCTTATCATAAGAAAGGTGAGAGTCAAAAATATCCGTTTCCGTATCTTCTACATAAATGGTTCCCGCTCCAAGCCAAACCAGCTCGGCCATCTTCTCGTGATATCCCGTAATGCCATAACGTTCTTCCCACCACAATGCTTCTGCATAGCGAGCAAAGCCTTCATTGAGCCAGATATGATGATAACTGAAACAGGTGATCATATCCCCGTACCACATGTGTGCCAGTTCATGGCATACCCTACGCTCGGTAGGATTACCCATAGATGTCAGCGTTTGGTGCTCCATCCCCCAGCTCTTTCCCCATTCTGCATGTCCATATTTCTCACCCATAAACGGGTATGGTCCAAATTGATCAGCATACAAAGTGATCATGTCTGGGAGCAGGAGATAGTTATCAGTCATATAATAGGGGTCGGGATCGTCTGGAGGATTATAAGTGTAGAAAAGAATGGGAAGGGTGTCATTGTTTGCATCGACATATTCATCTCCCCATTCATAGAACTCATAGATGGACAGTGATACAAGATAGCTGGCTATGGGATATCCAACATGCCAAGCCCAGGTTTTAGTTCCATCCCCATTATCCTGAGTTGATACAAGTCGACCATTTGAGGCAACCGTCATATAATCAGCGATGGTCACCACAATATCTACTGAATCCGCTTTATCTCTCGGGTAATC
Organism: bacterium; assembly: GCA_013202895.1. Taxonomy (GTDB): domain Bacteria; phylum Fidelibacterota; class UBA8477; order UBA8477; family JABMPR01; genus JABMPR01. Next base: position 15,071 of record JABMPR010000112.1, read on the forward strand.
CACACAGGGCCACCAATCACGGGCATCATAGGGCTGGGAAATGGTCCAAATCGCTCTTAGCCCATATTCATAGTCCCAATTGAAGCCTTGATTATCATGGTTTGAGGCTGGACCAGATTCTGAAAACACCTGAACCGAGAACTCTTGCCCCGTTTCAATTTCTTCCAGAATAGGGATCTGAAGCAGATCACTATCGTGATAGAACAAGCTGGTGTCACCATCGAGCAGTACGGTGTTAACAGTGATGTTACCCACTCCCAGATTATCTGTGGAGTAATCGAGTTCTATCATCTCCAGGGTGGAATCCAGGACTTTGAGTTCAATTAAAAACTCATTTGTCATTGATGTTGAAGGAATATCCATGTCAAAATTTAAACCATAATACAAGACATCAATCTTCTGTTGTTCTGTAGTGGGGATTATATCCCTTAGAAATGCAGTTTTCTGAGCTCGACCACAGGGTTTCTCTTCTTCAAAAAAAGCAAAAGCAGATGAGGCGCTAAAAATTAAACTCAGCAGGCCAAGTAAAATTTGATGGATCAGGTTATTTTTGCTCATAATTCTCCCCTTAAATAAGCTTGTCTTCTGTTTTCTGGAAATTTTTCTATGGCATATCTCAGCATGGTACGGGGCATGGTTTTATAATGTTCGACAAGAAACTGCTCCTCTGCTGGCCGACTGCGATTTCCAATCTCGCGCAGCATCCATCCCACAGCTTTGTGAATTAAATCCTCACCATCATGCAGGAGGATTTCTGAAATCTCCAGAGTATCCTGAAATTCTTCCTGACGAATAAAATAATATGTTGCTATGACAGCTATGCGTCGCTCCCATAAAGCATTTGATTGTGCCAGCGAGCGCAGGTGTGACCGGTCTTTGTCAAACAGGTAGTGTCCCACAATCTGGAGTGCTGAGCTGTCTACCAGATCCCAGTTATTAATATGGGCTACATTTGCCAGATAATCATTATAGATTTGGGCTTTCTCATGCACACCTGCCCTGTCAAATAGATTCACAAGCAGAAATAAGGCTGTGAGCCGGGCTTCGTGATACTTTGATTGCAAAAGTTTCAAGGCATCTTTGCGGGTTGTCTGCTTGAAGCGTCTAGCTAATGCCCGCTGTGTGGGGACTTTGATCCCCAGAAAGATATCACCTTCCCCGTATTCACCTTTTCCAGTTTTAAAGAATCTTTGGGAGTTTTGAGCCCGGACCGGGTCGCCCAGTTCCTTGAGCTCTTTTAGTATCTGATCGGCAAGACTTGACATATAATAACCTTCACATTGAGGGGGCAAGGTAGGGCTGAATCCAGGTGTCTTGAAGAACTATCATGATGAAACAAATTCTTTCCGAGATGGGATTTAAAGTATGGACCATTTTTGTTTTTTTGCATACCTGGACAAACCGGCAGTGGGATTCACTACGACGGGGTATCCAACATTCTCCATCAGAGGAATGTCCAGCTCAGAATTACCATAGGCGAAGGATATTGTCAGGTCAAGCCCCTGTTCTGCCGCAAGCTCTTGTGCTAAAATAAGCTTGGTATCGCCGACACAAACCGGGCCATTAGGTCTTCCCGTCAACAAGCCATCAGGACCCATTTCAAGGTGCGTACAAAGTAAATGATCTATTCCAAGATCTTGTTTGACCGGTTGCAGGTAATAATCGATGGAGCCAGTAACCAAAACAGTTTGATGACCCTGTTTCTGATGCCAGCGCAGTTTTTTTATAACCTCCGGGGCAAGATTGGGCCGCAAATATTCAAGATAGAAATCTTCAGCACTATCGATAAAGGGTTGTAAATCACGTCCCCTGTAAAAGCTCAACATAGCATTAGCCATGATCTTTTCATTTATAAACCCGGCTTTTTTCAGGAGCATCACAATGATCATTTTAAGTATAAATGCTCTTGATAGATAACCCTGTTCACGTAAAACCTTAAACCCGATTCCCGCACTGTCAATGGCTAGAAGCGTCTCATCAAAATCAAAAAATGCTGCTGTAATGTTGGAATGATCTTTGGATGTCATGGGCAATCTCAATTCTCGCGTTCGGCTGACAATTCGAACTCATTTTGAATCCGTATCTGGATAAACTATCATGATTAGCCCATCGATAAAGTTGTTTTTAACTGAGTTTTGATTCAATCTGGTTCTGGCAATATCTCTCATTCAAATAATGATGTGATTTTAACATCCCGTTTTTTCGGGAATGGTATAAAGGTCCTTTTTAAGGGACTTTATTAGTGCATCATTTATTGTCTATTTTAGTAAGAGCAGTTTTTTAGATACCTGAGTTTCACCAGATCTCAACTGAGCCAGATAGACACCGCTGGGCAAAACAGAGCCATCCTCATCCAATGCATCCCAGAATATAGAATGGGATCCCGGATTCGCTTCTCTCTGCAATAAGATCCTGACTTTTCGACCTCGTTCATCAAAAATCGACAAGGATATGCTGGCTTTTATGCGGAGTTCATATTTTATCTCTGTTCCGGCATTAAAGGGATTGGGATGATTGGAAAGCAGCAGGTGTGTATCAGGCAATTCTATCTCGTTGATTTCATTCGGAGAAAGCAGATCGTCCAGGAAGGCTAAAATTGCCAATTCGTTGTAGCCAATCCCTGAATAACGCACCACACCATTTGTATCAATAATCACATTTCTGGGAACGACGCCATTTCCAAAATCACTCCAAATGGCTGTATTTCGATCATCTGCTATGGGATAGCTTGCACCAAGATCAGCCCATTCCTGACAGGTATAGGTGTTATAATGACTTCCCAGACTCAGGATTTTCAAACCCTCGTGCGAACGGGTCTGATGAAAATTTTCCAGGTGCGGAATCTCCGCACGGCAGGAACTTCACCACGAGCCAAAAAAGTTGATCCAGAGTACACGGTTCAATTCCCCTTCAGCAGGATTAAGGAGATCGCCCAGGGGTTCACTACCTTCAGCATTGGCACAATAAAAGACTGTCCGTTCGCGGGTCTCCTGATTAATAGTCTCACCTACCTCATATTGACCAAAAACTGTAGATTTGGCTATAAGCAATGCTGCTATCCACAGTACTGGTTTAATACTCCTAATATATGTTTCTATCATAATTCCTCCGTTTTCTACAGCCTTCTTTTTTGCCTATCTCCACTTTGGTTTAGCATCTACTTAGACTGGATCATGTTATCGAATCGGGATGATCCTGAGAATGCGACTGACATTCTCATGGTGGGCACGAATAATTACATCCCAGATGATTGTTGCTTTGGTGGACATTTTCTACGAACGGACCGCCGCCCAGCAGCTGCTTCTCCAGGAGCCAAAGAAAGTCAACCAGACCAGTTGGTTTCCACCCCCACTCTTTGTAAGCCCATATGCTAACATACTTCCACCACTCACATCATCGCATGCGCGCAGGGTCCGGTTAAGTATTTCCGGCGGGAGCGTGTTCCCAATAACAAACTCAGGCGGTATTTGAGCTGACAGCGAGTTCACAAGTATGCTGATAAACAGGCTGCCCCTATAAAGGAAGCCCCATACCAGTGAATTTGTGGCATACCGCCTGAGATAATCTTTGTTCATATCGGGAATATATTAATCATCTATCTATGCAAAATTTGTCAGTCTACTGACAAATGCAAAATCAGGAGCAGAAAAGGGCGGAGTAAATTTGAATGTCTGCGATATATCATTAAAATCAAAATATTTTTAATAATTCTGATGCTTTTGCAGTAATATTTTAGATATTTTAGCAGTTGATAAAAACATTTCAGGAGAACATCGATGATTGACGAGCGCGATATTCAAATTTTAGAACTGTTACAGGACAATGGACGAGCTACAGCCAGCGAGATCGCCAAAGAAATCGAACTCTCTATCCCCGCTGTTGGCGAAAGAATGAAAAAGCTCTCAGAAAATGGATTGATCAAAGGTTATTCAACCATACTGGATCACAAAAAAGCGGGCTTAGACCTGACCGCTTTTGTCTTTATTGTCAGCGAACATTCCGACCACTATAAGGCCTTTGTAAAATTAGCTATGAGCTCTAAATCTGTTCTGGAATGTCACTCTATCATTGGATCCGGTTCCCACATTCTAAAGGTACGTGCAAAAAATTCCCAGGCCCTTGAGGATCTGTTATATGAAATCCAAAACTGGCCCGGTGTCAATCGCACTCATTCAAACCTGGTACTTTCATCCTACAAGGAAACCTCGGCTATCGATCTGAAGAACATACTGCCAGAAACCTAGACTGACATATATTATTATTCCATTGTGCACATTAGCTTTAATATTTTAATAACATCTATTAATTTACCTTATTAGTTATTGACTTTGTTTGCCTGACGTAGTTATTTATCTGCATGATAACTGGTGGCATCAATTAATAAATTTTAGGGGCTAATCTCTCATGGCAAGAATAAAAGCTGAATATATCTGGATCGATGGGCATAAGCCGACTTCCAAACTGCGTTCCAAAACAAAAATACTTGATGAAAAAGTCACTGAACTGTCTCAGATTCCAGAATGGGGATTTGACGGTTCAAGTACCATGCAGGCTGAAGGACATGACAGTGATCGATCATTGCATCCCGTGGCATTTGCTTTTGATCCAATCCGTGGTGGAGATAATATCTTGGTCATGAATGAAGTCCGTTATCCCGATGGCAAGCCACATGAATCCAACAAGCGTGCAACATTAACCGTGACAGCCAAAAAATTCGCTGGAGAAGAAGCCTGGTTTGGTATCGAACAGGAATTTACCTTTTTCCAGGGGCGTGCTCCCCTGGGTTGGCCAGATGGAGGTTATCCTGCCCCCCAGGGTCCCTTTTACTGTGGCGTGGGTGCTGATGAGGTCTATGGCCGCGATATTGTTGAAGAACACATGGAAGCTTGTCTGCGTGCCGGTATAGGAATCTCTGGCGTAAATGCTGAAGTCATGCCGGGGCAGTGGGAATTTCAGATCGGCCCCCTCGGTCCTCTGGAGGTCGCGGATCAACTTTGGATCGCCCGTTGGTTGCTTTACAGAATTGCCGAGGAATATGGTGTCAATGCCAGCATCCACCCGAAGCCAGTAAAGGGCGATTGGAATGGTGCCGGTGCCCATACCAATTTCAGCACCAAAGCCATGCGCGAGGAAGGCGGCTATGCTGTGGTTGAGGCTGCCTGTAAAAAGCTTGGGGAAAAACATGAGGAGCATATTGCTGTATATGGTGCGCACAACGAGGAACGTCTAACGGGTCTACATGAAACCTGTTCCATCCATGATTTTCGTTATGGTGTAGGTGACCGTGGTGCCTCCATCCGCATCCCGCTGGCAACAGTAAAGGAAGGCAAAGGATATCTGGAAGATCGTCGCCCCTCTGCGAACATGGATCCCTATGAGGTTTGTGCTATCCTGCTAGAGACAGTCTGCCCTTAGACAATCGATCTCGCTACATTATTAATATTAATAAGCCATCCCGAATCATGGGGGGCTTATTCGTTTATTACCATATTTTTCGGATCTTATGTTTTGAATCAAGAATCATCGCTTAGCTGGATGATGACTCGAAAGTTATATTCTTGAATGTTCGAGGTTTATTCGTGGGCAAAAAGGGAGCGGTAATCAGGGTTGTCCCGGAGTAAATCTACGTGGTTGCCTTCCTTGAAAATCTGACCCTGATTGATCCATACCACCCGATCCATTTCCGCTGCAGTCGCCTCGCGATGGGTGGCAACCAAAAATAATGCATCTGCATAATCAGCATTGATATTTCGCCACAATATCTTCTCGGTGTTCAGATCCAGTGCTGAAGTCACATCATCAAAAATGTAAACTGGTGTTTGGCCATAAAAAGCCCGCGCCAATGCCACCCGTGCCTTCTGTCCCCCACTCAAGCCCACCCCACCTTGTTCTAACATCTTTTCAGGATCCAATTCATCGTCAATCACAGCAGCATGAGTCACAGCTTCTAAGCTGCGTTTCCCCTGGCGACCCATGGTAATGTTGTCTGAAATCGTGCCGCTGAATAAGCCAATATCCTGAGGTACATAGGCGATGTTTCCTGCTCGAGTGGTATCACTGAAGTCGGCCAGATTCTGACCATTCAAATCAATGGATCCGTCAGTGGGTGCAAACCAGCCTGAAATGAGCTTCAGCAAGACCGTTTTTCCTGAACCAACTTCTCCAACGATTCCAACTTTCTCACCAGGTAAGGCTGAAAAAGTCACCTGCTGAATCACGGCTTTTTCATCATCGGGGAAATTAAAGCTTAAATCATGAATATTGAGCTGTTGAAAAGGCATTTCCATAGTGGCCGTTTTCCGGGGTCGGTTTTCGCTACGTTCAATTTCCTGTAAGCGATCCACTGAGGTTTCCGCTAATTTTAAGGAAACAAAGAACCAGGATATGGTCCAGATGGGTTCAGTAATTCCTGTCATATAGGCAATAAAGGCATAGAAATCACCCAGACTAATCTGCTGGTTGATAACATAATAACCGCCGACAAATAGAATAATCACCAGTCCCACCTGATTTACAAGGCCTCCAATTCCTTCTAAAATGGAACGCAAAAAAACAACTCGCTCTTCAGCGTTTTTACGTGATTCCATGTTTTCTTTAAAGAGACGCTCCTGAGCCTTTTCCATAACAAATCCGATAACGATCCGAATACCTGAAAAGGCGCTCTCAAGTATGTTATTGGTTGAGGAGATGGTTTCCTGTCGATGCGTGTATGCCCTGTATTGCAGCTGTTCAGTCTTACTCATGATCCAGACGATAAAGGGCAGGGGTGAGATAGCCAGGAGGGTCAATTTCCAATGAAGTGTCATCATCACACCGATAGAAAAGAGCAGCGTGAAACTAGCCTCCACCGGCCGCATGATACCTGAGTTGGCAAACCAGGATAATTTCAAATCACCATCTATATCATCTGAAAAGCGCGTAATCAGATCTCCTGAACGAAAATTATTATAAAAAGCCGGATCCTTTTGGAGCAAATTCTGAAAGTGGTGCAGTTTGATATCCTTACCCAGGGTTAGATTCATGATGTAGCGCATCGAAGGTAGAATCCAACGTGCGATGGTCCTGGCCAGCCCAACGATCAGAATCATCCATACAAAAAAGCGGACATCTGTCGTTTCTTCTCCGGCGCTGAGTGCATCAATGACATATTTAAAAATGACTGGATATGAGGTACTCAGGGCGATACTGAGAATAGTAATCCCCACCACTATTAGAATGCCGGTCCAACGTCTCCGCCAGTAGGGTCTGAACCAGCCCAACACCCGCTTTGTGGAGGTGAGGATAGACATTAGACCATCTCCTTTTCCGTGTCAGCATGGGATAAGAGGTCGGCGTAATCTCCCTGTTGGGCAACCAATTCATCATGACTACCCGACTCAATGATCTCACCATCCCGGATAAACAGGATTGATGTTGCCCTTCTGATGGTGCTCAGTCGATGGGCTACGATTAAGGAAGTCCTTCCTTCGGTAAGTTTTTTGAGGGTAGCCTGAATGCGTAGCTCTGTTCCAGGATCAACAGATGAAGTCGCCTCGTCCAGAACCAACACCTCTGGTTTCACCGCCAGGGCTCTGGCAAAAGCGATGAGCTGTCGTTGGCCATAGGAAAAACCCTCTCCGCTTTCCTTTAGCACCGTTTCGTATCCGTCTGCCCGGGCAAGAATACTGTTGTGTATGTCTGTTAGCCTGGCAGCGCTTTCCAATTCTGCCATGGTTATGTCTTCCCGGAAAGCTCGTAAATTTTCATTTATGGCAGCGGGAAATAAAAACAGATCCTGCAGGACCAAACCAAAACGCCGTCGATACTCAGCGACATCATATTCTCTGATATCGATACCATTTAAGAGAATCCGACCCGCCTGAGGATCCCTGAAGCGACAAAATAGATTGATGACCGTAGACTTTCCGCCACCGGTGGGTCCGACAAAGGCGATCTGATCACCGCCTTTTATTTCAAAGGACATGTTTTTAATGACCATGCTGTCATCAGAATAACCAAAACTGACATTCTCAAAGCGGATATTATTGATGATCTCAGGTAAGGGAAGGCGATCAGGTTTTGTCTCGATATCCGGAATAGTCTCCATGGTGGAAAAAATACGGTCCGCCGCACCACCCGCCGATTGGAGTTGAGAAATCTGTTCTGTAAAGATAAAAATTGGCCAGTATATCTGGGCTATATATTGTGCAAATAGCACAAGTGCACCGATGGTTAGAGTGCCCTCATCCACCCATTTGACACCCAGCATAAGTACGATCACCGTTGCTGCCACCTCCATGGAACCCAGACCCTGAAATATTCCGTAATTGATCCAATTCATCTTGATACTGAAGCGGTTAAAATTGTCTGTTGATTTGCGGACCCTATCCATAGCCCATTCTGTTCGATCAAAAACCTGAAGAATACTGGCTGAACGGACAAACTCACTGAGAACCCCCAGCATTTTGGAGAAATTAGCCCGGTCTTTACGGAAATAGGGCCGGAAATATCTAAATGAGAACCAGGCTATGAATATGACCAGAGGGAAGATTGACAGTGTTATCAGGAGAAAGCGGACATCTACAGACGCCAGAATAACAAAGGCTCCAATAATCATCCCAAATGACATCAGTAAACGTTGTGCCATAGTTGAGGTAATCGCAATAATGCGCTGGGGGTCTGATTCGATGCGACTTACCAGTTGTCCGGTTGAGGTTGATTCAGCAAAAGGCAGACCCAACTTCAGGGCATGTGAGAATAGTGAGACTTTAAGATCGTTTACGGCAAAAATACCTGCTTTTTGAGCCATCCAATTGCTATAGAAACCAAAAACTGCTGATAGAACCATGGTCAGGAGATAAAGACTGGCTGAGCCGGCCAGGGCTTTAAAATCGCTCTTGGGTATGTCATTGTCGATGATGTTTTTGAGAATGAGGGGTTGAATTAATACCAGAATCACACCCACTAGCGCCCATAGCAAAGCATAAGCAAAGGTACGCTTGTAGGGCTTTACAAAGGGATAAACTCCCAAAACCATTTCCTTGAAGGAGTAGGTTTTGGTATTGTCGTCATCCAGGCTAAAATCTTCATCATGCCACATGCTTCCAAGTACTGTAAAAATATATAAAAAAGAAGGGAAGAATTATTGGTGGTTCAGGCTTTCGCCTTGTTCGCAGGTAACTCAGTTCAAGTAGAGATCTTCAACCAGGGGACGTATAAGATTCTGAAATCGATCAAGTGTTGTTCCAACAAGCTCGTCATTGGTATCTGGCAGAGCGGTCATGACAAAAACAAGTTCCAGATTGGGTATAATCATAATGAAATTAACACCATGACCCCAGGCGGCGATTGCATCCCATTCCCTGACCAACCACCAGTAATAGCCATAATCCCAGCCATTCTCATCACCCCAGGTTCCCATATCCGTCTGAAAGCGGGTGGATTCCGAAACCCAGCTTGAGTCCACAATTTGAGTGTCACCCCATCTACCATTATCCAATACAAGTTGACCGATTTTTGCCAAGTCACGGGGTTTGATGTGTAGACCATGGGCACCCATGCTTGTACCATTTGGATCGGAACCCCAATAATAATTTGTGATCCCCAGGGGTGTAAAAAGACGCTCCTGTGCCCATGTTTCAAGGCTCTTTCCGGTGAGTTGACCAATGGTGTAGCTGAGTAAATGCGGATCGCAATCGCGATAGTAGAATTCTTCTCCCGGATTGGCATATAGCGGGTGATCCAATATGTATTCGATGGGATCGTCTGGTTTCCCGACATAGAGTTCCATGGAAAACACATCGTTGTCAAAATCGATGCCTGACTTCATTGTCATCAGGTGTCGAATCGTAATTTCTCTTTTGGTCTCATCATTTGGAAATTTTTCTGGAATCAGGTCAAATAAAAGCTGATCCATTGAATCCAGATACCCTTCTGAGAAGATGATACCGGTTATTAGAGAATTCACACTTTTGGTGACGGATTGCACATGACCATAGCGATCACGATCAGCTTCATCCCGAACATAAGTCTCGAAAAACAATTTACCGCTTTGAGATATGATTAAACTTTTAGCATTAAAATACTGATCTTCGGAAATCAGCTCCTCCTGGATTTGCTCAAGCAAACTTATGGAGATACCTAGAGAGTCTGGTGTGCTAAGCTCCCAACCATCATCAAGCTGTTCCGGGAATATATCGGTTCTGATTTTAAAGCTGTCATCCGGTGCACAGCACCAAACCAGGAGTACAATTAAAGTGTTAATCGACAATTGAGCCAGTCGCAGGATCATTTCCAACCTCTTAACTCACGAACATAGTGGATTGATGTGTTAATTGCCCATACTGGCTCGGGTTTTGAGTAATGGTCGAATTCGAACTCAATACTCCAATTTGAAAGCGGATTCCTTGAGTAATCCGTTCGAAACAGAATACCCTGGTAGGCTGAAAATGTTTCCAGCTCATACTGGCGCTTTGCTTTTGTACTTTTAAATCCCAGCCAGGCTAAACCTTCATCCTGTTTGTCATGACGGTAGACGGGAGGTCGTGAAATACGGCTGATAAAAGGTAGCTCAAGGTGAAATGACAGAGGCTTGGCTGTTCTACCCGGAGGTCCCCATTCGAGGACCAGCGCAGTGCTGTTGATGGTAAACCAATAGAGATGGGCATCATCCCAACTGAAGGGGAAATAGTTGTTGATCTTAAACGGAAAAGCCAACCCGATATGGACTAAGCCAAGTTTCTCGTCCAGGATCAGGGGTTTGAGAAAAGTAGGGTTAAAATCTACAGAAAAAGTCCTTCCAGGATGCGAAAACCGGTTCAGGACAAAATCAAACTTGAAGCGGGCGGGCAGCAGCAACTTCCATTTTTCAGAATTGCGTCTGTAAGATAAACCCAGGGCAATCCCAGGACCATGAAATCCCAGGGGTACAATTAGATCATCTCTGTGGGAAGCGAGCTCCATACCAATTTCCCAGTCCAGTGCTTTGCTGGCAGTCATTGGAATAGGAGCCTGAGTGCCTGCATTTCGAACTTCAGATAGAGCAGGAACAGCAAAGGTCAATATTACTATTGAAACCAACAAGGATTTTATTCGAAGCATCAATTAGTTATCCAGAAATTCATTTCGTGAACAAAGTATTAATGGGCTTGGATTTATCAAGGGATTGCTAATAGAAAGAAGAGCTGGATAAGCCTCCCCGGGAGCCCTACTTGCGTTGTCTGGGGTTCCAGTGCATTAAAGTTCTGTGTTGGATCAAGTCTATTTTACAATAATTTAAACTAGCGCTTTTGCATAAGTTTTTGAATAACCTGAATTCCATTATCATTGTCAGGATTGAGTTCCACAGATTTTTGATAGTTCTTGAGGGCCGCTTCGGTTTCGCCATTCTCAAGCAGCGCTTCACCCAGACTATCATAGGTGTTCCACGAATCTGGAAATTCAGCCACATTCAATTTAAAGACTGCGATGGCTTCTGGCAGATCGTAGTTGAGTAGATATTCATAGCCCATGACATTCATAGCCGCTTCAAAAAACAAGGGCTTCTCAGGTTGGGCTTTTTTGAACTTTATGTAATAATCACTGGCTGCCTGCACCCCTGACTCTTGGATTAGACGCATAAAATCCTTGCTGCTAGCGATGAGCTTTAAACCATCACCAATTATTCCATCAACTGAATCTTTCCATTTTTCTATTGAACGGGATGTGGGTGGCTTGACCGAATTAGTCCACTTTTTGATCTCATTGGCAAATCGTTGGGGTTCATCAGCAAAAATATTGTGTCCAGACGTTTCAAAAACGACCAGCTTTGCATTGGGATGATACTTGCCCATGATGGAAGGTCTATCTGCCTTCCAAATTAGATCATATTTGCCTTCCATTATCAGGGTTGGAATGGGGCATTCAATAAAGGCGTTTTCAAAGTTGTAAATAGCCCAATCGGAGCTATAAGTCGGATCAGAAACAAAATCATATAAGCTATTCTGGGCCATTCTCTCGGGCGTTGGTTTATAATAATTCCCACGCTGCCAGCCACCATTCAGATCCTTGTTGAAAACGTATTGAGGTATCGTGATCTCCCTGCTTCTGGCCATTGCCAATAACTCGGCAATTTTTTTGCTTTCTGCCTCAGAATAATATTCCTGTTCCCGACCTCCCTGGAATTCCTCAAGATTCATCATGGGAACCGAACCAACCAGCACCTGGCCAATAACATGTTCTGGATATTTAATCGTGTAGTATTGAGCTATTCCCCCACCATAAGAATGACCAAGCAAAATCCATTTTTCAATCTTCAAGGCTTTTCGCAACTTTTCGAGATCATCGACGGCTTGCTCAAAAGAATATCCCTGACCGGGTTCATAGTCAGATAAACCACAGCCCCTTTGATCATAATAAATCACCTGGAAATGACCTTTTGCCTCTGAAAGCCAAGGGTGGAAAGAATGGTGACTAGCACCGGGACCACCGTTTATAAGAACCAGGGGCGTACCCGAGCCTTCTATTTCGGTATAAAGTTTACAATCTCCGATATCTACATAAGTTTTTTCAATTTCTAAGGCATCGCAAAGCCTGGGTGCATCAGGAAACTCCAGGTATAGCGAGTCCTCAATGTGGGTGACATTGTCCATAATTGATTCACGGGCAGGTATGCTGTGGCTACAATTAAAAATTACCTGGGTTGCAATGATAAACAGAATTATCAGCTTGAATTGTTTCATGAGGTATCCCCTTATTCAATAAATATTAAGGCATCGCTTCGTGGCGATTAGGGGGAAAATAATTTCTACCCACAGCAAGTCTATGCATCATGGATGAGAGGTTGAATCAATCGTTTAGAGGTTTTGGTTTGGGTTGAGCCATCTTTGAGCGGGACGGAGATCACAAAGAGAGGGTGCTATGACGTTACCCAATGGCTTGGGAAGAAATTATTGAACGGCGATAATAAGTAGTACGAGCAGCCGAATTCTCGTTATTGGTGGAATGGCATTTACTTTAAAACCTGCAATCAAATGAGATCGTGGGGAAAAGGAAACTGCCATCACTGACTTCTTTTTCATCACCGTCTCCTTTTTCATCACTTTTAAAACTGCTGGCCATCTGTCCGAATGAGAAAAAGCCATGATTACTGACTCTCCACTGGCGCGTCACGGAGCTGTTGAGAGAAAATCCAGCACCATTATGACCTATGGACCCTGAAAAAACCAGACCATTTCCGTTGTAATTTTTATAACGGGCATATCCCACTCCAATCAGATTTATTCCAAGACCAGCGGTAATAAAGATGGAACTCTTCTCGCCCAATTTAAAATCCTTGGTGACCCCGATCAGATTGATGCTGCGCGGTGTGCCAATTCCAAATTGAGCAGCCCAGGTGGCATTAGAGAGGTCAGATCGTAATTCAGTCATGGGCTCGCGAGTGATTCTATCTATCTGATCCAATTGATAGACAAAAACGTTGGGACCGGACTGGATTTTAATATGTCTATCCGGGGCGTATTCGATGATCCGGCCATGGATGATAGAACCATCTTTGAGGTAAACCACTTCTTCATTAACCTGAGCGAAAGCAACACCACTAATCACAGCAATGAGCAGTATTATTTGTTTCATCCCGACCTCCCCTATTATGGTATTGGAGGAAAACTAATTGGGAGGAGTATTCTTTACAAGGGCTGGATGTGTAAAACCACAAATGTTAAACATTATGGCTGAGCTAAGCTTATTCCTCAAATAGCAATTCGATAAGGTTGATGGCATCCAGGATATCCAACTGACCATCCTGTGTGAAATCTGCCCTCTCAAACTGGCTCTCATCTGGACTCTCAATCCAGACAATAAAGTCAATCAGGCTTGTTAGATCACCAATATTCACCTGATAATCCCCGTTCACATCACCAGGCGGGAGGACGCCGTTCACGACTTCCAGGTTGGCGCCAATTTCAGTTTCTAACATGTCGCCATCGTTTGAGCTAAGCATCATGGGTACCGAAAAGGTCCCGGGTTCAAGATTTCTGGTGTCAGCATTCACGACAAAGTAGCCAGTCTCCCCGATCTCAACTATACCGGACCAGGCATTTACCATTAACCAGTTTGCATTCCTGCTGATGCGAATGGCATCCCCTTCTTCGGTATCATTGGGGATGTTATAATAAATTTGGATACCCTTGTTTTTCCAGACATTCTGAATGCCCACTGTCGAGACGGTATGGGAGCCTTCAAGTACCAGATATTGAAAGACAATATCCCCATTGACCACCAGGATCAATTGAAAGGTATGGAAGTCAGCTGTGCCAAATTTGGGAAAGTTGTCCCAGGTGACAATAGCTGTGTCAAGGCCATTACTCCAGAAATACGGTACCCCCTGGATGCCATCATTATTGTTAAGATCATCCCACCAGGGAGCAATTAAGGCTGCCGGCGCTGCCGCGTTTGGCAGAGTCAAATTGTTCCAGGGGTGTTCATCGCTGACAAATGAAATGGTTCCATTACTGCTGAAATAGAATTGGGAATAAATCTCAGAGTAAAATGGAAATTCAAATCCAATCTCAATTGGTCCGATGGAGATATCATCAGGATCACCAGGATACTCAACTTCGTTGCTCGCATTAGAAATGTTGCGCCAGGTAAATTCAGGACCATCCGGGTCATCCTGATTACGCCATTCATAGTCAAACAGATCCCGTTCAGACTGAGGATATTGAGGACCATCCGCTTCAGGTGCTCCCTTGGCAAAATCATATCCAGCCAGGGGATTGGGCGCAGGTGTGCGATCCAGATCTTCCATGGGAGTCACACTATACACCAGGGGGGATCCACCACTATTTGTGATGGCAATGGAGTCAGAAGCAAGGGACCAGGGATTGAGTACAAAATTCAAACTTAACTGATCCAGATTCATTTCTGATGGCGGATATCTCAGATGTCTCTCCGTTGTGAAAAGCAGCGCCCGGCCAGGATACATGGCACCAATGCTGATATCCTGAATATTATTAAAACTTACCTGTAGACCGGTTGAATAATCTGGAGATTCAATGCCCGTCGTTGAAAAGTTGGCAAAGGTATCGTAGTTGAAATAATCCATGTATTGCATCTTTATCAGATTATCCCCGCTACTTGTGGGGTGGCTATCAGTACTATAAATTATGACCTGGAAATTGAGCGTAGAGCCAATTTGCATATTGGCGACACGGCTCCACTCAACAATAAATTGATCCCCCAGATTATAATAGCTCACCCCTCCAGGATTGGTAATCAGATCATCCCAGAAGGGAGCGATCATGGCATTGGGACCTTCAGGTGACGGAATAACCCGGTTATAAAAGCTGAGCTCAGGTGTCGACCCAAGAGCTAACCAGCCGTTGGAGCAAACTGTAAAGGTTTCATAGGTCTGACCGTAATATGTGACTGGAAATGGCAGGTCAAACTGCACTGTTGCATCATCCTCCGCATAATCATCAAATATTGACAGTCTATTTCCAGGCCCCCCCAAGTCAGGATCTATTTCCAGCCAGTCATATATTGGAGCATTAGAATACGAGATATCCATTTCATCAAACACGCGATATCCATAGGCGTCTGGCAGGGAAGGCGAAAAACGGTTTAGCTCCTCGATAGTCAACTCAGCATACAGGGTGTCATTTCTGTTGGCCAATTCACTGATAAAGACCAGATCTAATGTCTCGCCGGGGTATATCTGGTCTGACAAAACTAATAGACATTCATTCGATGTCAGCTCAGTTTCATCAATACCGATAGCCGGACACTCAAGTGTTGGGTTAGAACTTGCTGCAAAAGTGTTTTCCGTGAGGGTCAGGCTGGTTGGCGGACAGAGCACCCCACCCCGGTTTTCAATATTTAAGCGGAATAGGATTGAATCTCCTGCTGTCAGCTCACCTTCCATGACCTCCAATTCAGTTATAAAAAGATCAGGAGCCTGTATTGGAAAACTTCGCTGCCAGCTCCACAGATCAGAGCCTGTTCCCAGCTCAAGGTTGAGCCCTAGCACATCACCATGTCTGGAGTTGGCATCAAGCTCCAGACTGAAAATGTCTGAAAGGTCCAGGCTTGTGCCTGATTCAAAACCCTCGATGATGTATACTGAATCTGTCAGTGTGCAATTTGCCCCTGTGCTGGTGAGGGTCAGGGTCAATTCGCTGATATAATCCGAGTTGTTTATCAGGGTGAGGTTTAGTGCGTGGCTACCCCCTGCCTGCAGGATTCCCTCAGGACTGATTGTCCAGTTGGTATAGCTCACTGGATACGCTGCATTCAGGATAGGGATACTTTCCAGAACCGGGTTCAAGTTGTTACCAGTTATGGTAAGAGCTATTGTAGATTCTGCTCCAGGTGAGAATGGTAAGCTGACTGATCCTGATGCATCCGTTTTGAGACCGGCTGCATTTTCCGCATTATACAGAAAGACAAAAGCATCAGGGATGGGAGCTCCCTCCTCATCCTGAACGCTAACATTGACATGATCATCACTGAGATTTAAGGCAGGGGGATAATCAACTATCAGGGTTTTGGGCGTATCGGTCCAAACGGCCATCCCGGGATCACCCAGAATATTATAAACATTTTGATAAAATTCAGCGGATTGACCATAGGGCAGGTATTCACTCTGATAGTAATTGCGCCAGAGCTCCAGTTTGGCATACCATAGGGCTGGCCCCAGTTCATTGATATCCAGATCAAAAAGGGCTGAATACAGGGCGATGTCAATCACGTTGTTGAATTGGGTATGGGTGTGCACTTCACTGGGGCCGATAAAGGCGACTGCCCCTTTGGGTACGGCGGCAGTACCCGCGCGGATCCATTTTTCACCAAAAACGGGATCCACCCAGGAGGCAAAATTCCCACCTCCGCAAACGATACTGGTGAGGATAGGTAATTTGTGACCATTAGTCAAAGCATCAATATCAGTATCATAAAAATAGGGTCCGATCCAATGATCCCAGGCGCCTAACCCACGGTAATTAACAAAGCCGACCCCGGCGTTGATGGGATTGCGAATTCGATTGAGGGAACTCTGCATGGGATAGTAGGCGGTGTCAACCTGGGTAAAACCGTTTTCGATGAGTTTGCGACTGACCCAGTTTTTTGTCTGTTGGGCGGATATGGCCTGTGTGACAGTGCAGACCATGAGGGCTCGTTTAAACCAGCCTGGATCTGCCATCGTGGGCTGACTCTCATAAGAAAGGATCTTGGCGATGACGGTACCAAGTTCAGAAATGGTATCAACAGACAGACGGCCAACCCAGGCTTCCGGGAAGCTATCATCTCCATCCAGAAGCACATAGGGGTGGTCAGTAACCAGGGCTTCCATATCAGGGTTATAAACATAGAAGCCACCAATACCCTGGTCTTCATCGCCAATAAGAAGTACGTAGCGAGGAGGAACATCCCAGGTATCATAGGCATCCTGGATAAAGGCTTTGATCGTATTGGGTGTCTGACCTGCTTCGTCAGTGCTAACGACTGTCACGGGGTGTCCTTTGCGTCGTTTCCAATCTACCAGATATTGGAGGTAGGGCTCAAACACAGGGGGTGTGATAATGAGGTAGTGCCCCAGTTTTTCATAGATGTCTTCATTGGGGATAATTGAGCGAACATTCCCGGTTTCATCCAGGCTGGAAGGATCACTGGCGACTATTCCTGATATCTGTATTACCATTTTATCGGGTATGCTGACCTGCTGCCCGATCAAATCCAGTTCCAGGGGGTTGATGGTCAGGGGTAGATAGCTTGCACCCAGCATGCTGACGGGATTCCCCAGTTTCACGCTAAATTTGTCTGCCGATGTGGGTGACCAATCATAACTCTGAATAGCTTGGGGGGGATCAGTTTCAAAATGACCGGGTGGGGTCCTTTTTACTGAAGTAGGAGTAAAGGTTTGGCTGTTAAAGCTCAGGATTGAAAAAGTAGGATCCGAATAGCTCAAGATGGGGATTAATTCAGTAATCAGGGGCAGTGCCGGGTCACCGGGTTTGCCGGCCAGACCGTAGCCAGCTTCGTGAAAGCGTTGGGGGTTTAAAAGTAACTCAGACCATTTCTGAGCTGGAATATGACTGAAGTCAAGGGTCACTTCGACACCCCGAGCGTTGGGTTTTAGATCAATCAGGGGCCGCATATTATCAAATGCCAACGTGCTTGCAGTGAGGATTAAAAACAAGCCAATTTTGACAGGCGGAAGCATGTAATGCATAATTTACTTGGGTGTGCGCCTGGTTCTCATAATGTAGGTTTGGATAGTATCAAACATTAAGCAGGTAGAATCAAGGGCTATTCCTGTTTTCGGAACTATTAATATGAATTGGCAAACTAAAACACGCTTATCACAGCTAAGGGAAGTATTATGTGTTTCATCCAGATTTTCTCTTTTGTGCGGGGTGACACTGAGAATGATGTGCATCCTGCCGGCCTAAGATTATTCCTCAAATAGTAATTCAACGAGACATACAGCATCCAGGATATCCAACTCTCCATCGTGTGTGAGATCAGATCGTACAAACTGATTTTCATCCGGGCTCTCAATCAAGAGAATGAAGTCGACTAGGCTTATTAGATCATTAATATCAACCTCATAATCCCCATTTACATCACCGGCCGGAGGAAAATCATTCCATTCGATCACCGCAAAAGTATAACCCAAAGGATTACCCTCGGAGAAGGGTGGCTCAAGAAATCCCTGAACCAGTTCAGGTTGACCGTCCCCATCCAGATCTCCTGCAAAGTCTAAAGAAAATCCTCCCATGATATCAATCCATTCGTGGACAATCGTTTGCCGCCAGTGCAAGCCGTTGTAATAATTTTTATAAATTATGGCGTTGTCATAATCAACTGAAAATATTTCATCAACTCCATCACCATCAACATCTCCACCGGTAACATCCCAAGTAGCACCAGTGTTAGCCAGGATCTTGACACTGTTATAACCATAACCCATTTCGGAGACGTCATCCCCGCCTTTGACCTGCCACAACCAACCCTCAGGGTAAAGGCCACCATAAATCTCATCATGACCATCATTGTTGATGTCCGTTACATAGGTTGAGCCATAAACTGTTTGATCGGTATAAGACGAGTCCAGATTGAAGAGGCTCTGTAGCTCGTATTCGTCAGGTCCAGTGGCTTCAATAAAAAGAGTGGCGGCATGATCCCAGACAGTGAAGATAGCTTCTAGCTGCCCATCTCCATCCAGATCAGCAATATTGGGTTGCCCATAACCTGGTGAACCACCGAAAATGTCGTCGTTCTGGGATATATAATATTCATGGGTCAGCGAGAAGAGCCCACTGTCAAAAGTACCCTCAACGTGAGTAATCAGACAGATGTCATAGACATGGTCTGATCCGTTATTTGCAAGAAGCAGCTCGATCTGTCCGTCCTGATCCACATCACCAATATTTAAACAATTTTCACCATAGTAACGATCGACTTCAAATCCATCAATCATTACGGGCATGACATAGCGAGTATAATTATCGCTGCCTACAACACCATCCCATTCCCAGACATTAACACCTGTAAACTCATCAGCGGGTTCACGGAATTGGACATAGATAATTTCTTCTCTGCCGTTCCCATCAAGATCACCTGTGATAATATGGCGAGGTGTGGTATTATACGAGTTGAATGGATCACTCAGGGTTGCAACCCATTCCAGGGTATTATCCCCGACGACCTCATAGATATGAACCCCCTTCACCTGGTAATCCGTGATAAGGATTTCTTTGAATCCATCCTGGTCAAGATCACTACCGGCGGTGACCTCCCGTGTTTGCCAGCCCGGCGTAGGTGGGACTGCACTTGAGTCAGCAATCACCGGATAAACACTGATATCATCCTCTCTCTGCAATTCCCGGTTAATTCTGGCTCGGGGTCCCCGGGAATAAATAATATTTTCTTCTCTCAGTTCTTTCTGTGCATTCAATTGCCATTCTGTTGGCGTCGCACTTGATTGCACTTTGGAGCTAAGATTATCCCCCAATCCAAACAGACATGGTATTAGCATAAATAGCGTGATTTTATATGTCATTGAAAAGTCCCCCCTGAGATAAGAATATTGATCAAACCTTTAATGGTCCCTGAACACTGCTTCAGTTTCATATCGGATTGACGATTAATCTTGTTCTTTTATAATTGCGCTTCCCCGCTGTTAGAAAAAGAAGAAATTAATTAAACAAAGACCGTCCAGCAAGGTTCATTCTTGTTCAAATATAACAATAGTCTATTCATAAGTGTGAATCTTATCCTGGATCAAGCCACGATGATTTGGTTAGTCAACCAAGCTTTAAGGGGCGACCCTCTTGCTTAAAATAGTTATGCCATTGCCCTCGAGTAATGGTGTTTTGAATCAGTTACAGTGAGGTATCAACCAGTAGCTTTTTGCTCCCATTGCCTTCCAGCATAGAGGCCACTTTCCTTCTAATAGAATGCAAGAGCGCATCTGGCTTATTTACCATGAGGATTGCCAGCAGAATGAAACCTGTTCCCAAAAGCATCTGAGAGTTCAGGGGTTCATTCATGAGGAGTGCTCCCAGCATGATAGCTATCACAGGATTGACATAAGCATAGGTTCCCACACGCACGGGATTGCTTACTTTCATCAGCCAGACATAGATTGAATAGGCGATTATGGTTCCAAAGAAAATGAGATAAAGAAGGGCCAGAACGGAAGATCCGCTAAGCTGAGATATCAAAAACCCATCCCACTCACCTGAAAATTTTCCTGCCAGCATGAGCAAGGTTCCGCCTGATAAAGCCTGCATGGCAATCAGGTAATGCAGCGATGTTTTTGTCCTGGCATTTCTTGAATAGAGCGATCCTATTGCCCAGGCGATTGAGGCACCGGTAAGCAGCAGAATGCCCAGAATGAGAGATCCACTCACATTGGAATTCAATATTATACCCTCCTCACCCATAAAGGAAAGCGTTCCAACACCGAGAGATCCCAGAATAAAACCGGTCACCGTGTATCTATCAGGCCGGCCTGAACCAGATGTCAGCCAACCGATAATGGAAAGCCAGATGGGAAGACTGGCTACGATAAGAGCCACCAGACCCGATGGAATAAACTGCTCGGTCCAGGCTACACTCCCGTGGGCAAAGAAAATGAGTAAAACACCAATGACGGCAGAGCTCTTCCAGTCCTTAAAGGTGGGCCGCGGGTGCTTCTTGACGGCAGCCCAGGCGAAGAGAATAAGACCTGCAGTAATAAAACGAATACCAACCATACTTAGCGGAGGAATAGTCTGGATAGCAATGCGGATAGCCAGGTAGGTAGTACCCCAGACCACATAGATGATTCCAAAGCCTATGATGAGAGCGATTTTGCTTGGTTGTTTTTCCATATTCATGAGGTATATCTCCATTTTCCGGTTGAACCATATTTATTACCACCCCGGCCGATCCAGGTTGATCTGGCGTTTGAAAACCTAATCTAAATCACCTTTTCTGGTCCATTGATAAAAGAACGAATACTCGAAACTTGTGTGGGGATAAAGGTCTGAGATCCCACTCTGACTGGGAAACGGTGCTGCTGTATCACGCATTTGTGATGAAAGGCGGGTTGAATTTCCAGCCTTTAGGACATTCAGAAATCGCTTAATAATGTTCATAATAACTCCTTGGTTTGACTTATATAACCTGCTATATTCATATTGCTGGTGTGAATGTAATATTAACACATAACCAGTCAAGTGCTTTTTAATGGTTATGTTAAAATAATTAATTATGGAGAGACTCTCATGGCTTGGAATAGTGATCTGGAAACCCACCTGGAATTGACTTCGGGCTGGCTATGTCTCGATTTCGCCAACACAATGGACATGCATGCTGCCGAGGAACCGCAAGAGACCCTGCATGATTATAAGGATCTGGTAGCCTGGGCAGAAACACGAGGAGTGCTTAGTCCAGGCGAGGCCGAAGGGCTTCGTAAACAGGGCAAGCGAGAACCGGGACAGGCAGAGCACGTCCTCCAGGAATCAATTGGTTTGCGAGAAGCCCTCTACCAGATATTCTCTGCAGTTGCCGCTGGTGGATCAGCCCAGCCTCAGAACTTAGAGCAATTGAATAAAGCCCTGAAGCATGCATCACCAAATATGAGTTTGGTTCCGAAAGATAGGGGTTTTACATGGGCATGGGAGGGTGCACAGCCTTCACTGGGAAGCATACTTTGGCCAATAAGCCAATCTGCAGCTGAGCTCCTAACTCTGGGGGATTTGACACGTATTGGTGAATGTGCTGCCGAGGATGGCTGTGGCTGGCTTTTCTTCGATACGACCAAAAATCATTCTCGGCGTTGGTGCGACATGAGAGACTGTGGGAATCGAGACAAAGTGCGCCGATATTATAAGCGACAAACCGCAAAACTATCTTAAGGCTGGATTATAAAAAATTAGTGATCTCGGTGTTGAATCAATCCTGGAGGAAGATGTGCCAATCCGGGCGCGTCCAGCTTTTCCTGAGCTCCTCCACCGATGATGAAATCGCCTTGTTGCGTTTCTCATAGCCATCATAAAACAACACAAAATCAAGCTGCTGTTCCGGGGTGCCATATTCAGCGTTAAATTGTTGAATCATTACGTTACAGGGCGTCACAATGCGTTGACCGATCTGTACCGATTGCACATTAATCCCTTGAAAACCGCTGCTTGATTCGTATGCTTTTAAAACCAGTTCCGAACAGACCAGGGCCGAATCCGTAAGAAAATCGAAATTGAAATCATAGGGTCTCCCGCTATACCCAAAGGCGCGGAAAATCGCTTCGGCCTTTTCCCGTTTTGAGAGTCTGGGTCTTAAAGCCGCCATCCCGTCACAATTAAGGGAAGTTTCCAGGGAATTGAAAATAACGCCCTCTTTCAGAGCCTCAATGGTTCTGGGAACATTACCGTCATTGGCTTTTGCTGTGTTTTTCTCATAGGCCTCCTGGTAATTGAGTGCCAGTAATTCCTCGATGCTCCCAGTGCTAACTCCCTGGTTGATAACCCACTGTTTGGTTTCCTGGTCTGTGAAATACGCGCTGCGTTGTTCAGGAGTACCCAGAAACAGTACGGTGTGGGTCCAGAATCCCGGTAATCCCAGATTTGTCAGGACCCATTCCCTACGAGTGAAAAGAATGTCCCCGGGTTCCAACCGGGCTCCTATTTCGACAATATCATCAGGTGCTATCAAGTTTGAGGACATCCGCCAGACTTTTTTGCCGCTCATGAGCCTTGATACACCCTCCTGGAGCGGCAGCCATAGATCAAAGACTGACTCCTGCATGATTTTCAGTCCATTGGCGAAGGTCATGCCGGTCCCGCCACCCAGACCCATCTCATACAGATATTCCTCGGCAGAGTCAATTTTTGCTTGATAGCCAAAGTCCGAGGGTGGCTCTACATCTTCGACAATGGCATCCAGCGCCACAAATTTTGTGGCTAAAAAGACATTTAGAAAATGGTACTTGAATTGGGCGTAAAGCTCCTTCTTCAAACCAAATTCGGGGTGGGCTTCATTGAGCCAGGTGTGAATATTTCCATTGTTTTCAATAAGATTCAGGAATTCCAGAGAATAGCGGTACTGAGTCAGAAATGCCAGGTAAGAGCAATAGATTGCAGCATTGTCAACCTGCCAAACATCCTGATAAAAGGCTTTATTATGGGTGTTCTGGATGTGATCCAATTGGGCAAAGTAGTCCAGTAAACTGGTCCAGGTATTGAGGAGGAATTTCTTTTCTTCCCAATTAAGAACCAGGTCCACCTGCTTTTCTCCCAAGCCCCAGACCTCTGATTTATCCCGGGTATAGCTTAGTAGATTTTGGATTCCTGTCTCACAGATAATCACGGTCTTTAAATCATCTGCCACTTCAAGCGCGTTAGCTGGTTCTGCGGCTTGAACGATATTTAAAGCGCAGACAAGGATCAATATATGCCCAAGATATCCCCTGTTACTGTTTCCCTTGAGTAGCATAATATTTAACCTTTTCTATAGAATCAATAGGTCGACAATCCGCTAAACTCCTGGAAGCGATATAGCATGGTTTTGGCGATACCGGCATCTCCAAAAGTTGTATAATCCGTGGTATAGTTAGCCCCCTGGTTTAACCAGAGTGCATCAAAGTAATTTTCAATCTCCAGGGCAATTTCAGAAGCAGGATCCAGAGTCAATAGCACATTGGTTTCCAGATTATAGTTATTGTTGTTTTTCCTGGTCATGTTGGAGGAGCCCATAATGACTGTCGTAGTGCCCTGCTGTTTTTTTACCAGGGTCATCTTGGTGTGGTATTGTTCACCATGGGTATAAAACCAGCGCATTCTGATCGCACCCTTTGATTTGCGGAGCAATTCTTTCACAACGGGGCGATTGGGGGTGCCATTGTGATGAAAGCCAAAGCCATCTTTATTAGGATCCAATATGAGCTGGATGCTGGCTCCATTGCTAGATGCTTTTAAGATGGTTTTTACAATCTTGCGATTGGCCAGATAGAACATGGCTATTTTGATGGTATCCCCCTGTGTGGTAGATCCGATATGCTGAATCAGTGCATCACGAATTCTCTTCTCCGTGATAAGCTGGATGGAATTCTGAGCCTCAAGTACCTGGTCTGGCGAGACACTTTCCAACATTCTGGTATGACTGAGCTCTGAGTTGGAAAATTCTGCAAGATGCTTTTCGGTGGTGTAGATATCACGCCAGATTTCACCCTTTACCAGGATTCCAATATTTGAGAAATCCGAACTGGCACTATGGGGATTAGCCGAGGTGATGATGGAAACCATTTTGTCCCGATGATCTGCAACAAAGACTTTGCGATGGTTAGCTTTCAGATTTAAAAAGCCCAAATAACTCCTGAGGGTGACTGCCGGTGAGTCTTTGTCAAAGGCATTGGGTAGAAACCCATAATTGCTGGTATTCCCAAACCACTGAAAAAAGGTCCGCCAGAGTGGGCTGTAAAGCGGATTACTGTCCCTTAATTTGGTCAAATCGGTGACGATAGTATTAATACCGGCCTGTTTCATGGAATCCAGCTCTGCGTGATTGACCCCACCATAGAGGGTATTCACCGGGTCGGTGATAAAGTCGATCCGAATATCAGGGATCTCCTGCTTTTTCTGGATCAGTTTGCGACTCAAGTTGAGTGATAGCCCTTTATAAAGATAATTGGAAGGTCCCTTGTAGGAATTAAACAAAAACATATCGATGAGAATATATTTTTGGGCTGATTCGATATAGGCGAAGAGCGTATCAAATATTTCCTGTTGGTGTTGGATTTCGCCAGAAGAATCAGCGTAGGTCAGATCAAACAGAAACTCCATACTGGAGTCGGCAATAAAATAGGCTTCACTCTGGTAATTCACGCCAGGCTGGAGGGGTTTTAAATCCTGGAAGAGGGCTACAAAGGAGAGCCATCCGATGATGATATATACGCTAGTCATGTTGATCGTTATTTGGTCTCAAGATATTATTAATGCGCTCCATACACAACTGTATTTATTGGGCTTCCGAAGCTATTAAGCAGGTGTAACATTGAAGCGTCTTATCTTCAAGAATATTAATCTAAAATCCTAAAAAGCGACTCGAATTGTGGCCATCTATGACCCACGATGAACGATTCCCTTGATTGTATTTGCGGTGAGTCAAGAATGGCAGTACTCTGTAGAAATTTCTATGGAGGGGTTTGTCGCTCTATTTCTTGGATCAATTGATTTACGCTCAATTGGTCTTCTGTATTTAAACAGGCTGAGAAGGTAAGCGCCTTTATCAGACTCAGGATGCTCTTCGCCTGACCAGGGTCTCCATATAGCGTGATTTCACCTGTTGGGTTGCCATGATCTGTTTGACAGGTGGCAGTTTCAGGATCACTCCTAATACGGCAGCCAATGCCCGATGACTCCACAAAACCCGATTGTCAAAGATCAGATTCTGAAACACGCCCCTTTCAATGGCCATGACCACCAAGCGGTGGGTACCATTCAGTGGCGTGATGATCCGCTTTGGGCGGGATCGAAGCTGGACACTATCCTTGCTACAGGTTCTGACACAGACACCACAGCCCAGACATAGCTCCTCATCCACCCGGGCTACCTTCATTTTTGGCTTCTTAGGATTATTAGCAGATACCAGCAACATCGCTTCAACGGGGCAGGCAGAAACACATTTTCCACATCCGTTACACTCAATACCAGTCACCTCTGGTAAAAAATTGCTAGTGTGAATTGGATTCAGAACGGCAAACCGACGAGAGGCGATCATGGCCTCGCAACAGCAGCCACAACAATTACAGATGAAATTCACCCCTTCCCTGACATTCTCACCGAATTGGACCAGATTATGCTCATAGGCTTCTTGCAACAGATCCAGACATTCCGTTTCACCCACAGAACGAGCATGGCCATGTCTGACAAGAGAGGCAGCCGATGTATTGAAGGTCATACAGATCTCCCGCGGGGCATCACAGGCTTTACCTAAATGATCCATCTTGTGCCGGCAATAACAGATTCCCACCGCCCTGTGCGAAGCATTTATAATCACATTAGTGGCCCGTTCATAATCCAGGACATGCAGGGCGTTTTCCATGGACAGGGCAGGCTCATTGACAAAGGTGCGACCCAGCCTGGTTTCACCCCTGGTGAACAGATCACGGATGAAATCCTCCTCCACATTCATGTATTGGTAAAACAGCTCACTCAGGACTTTCTGGTCAATATCATCCCTGACCCGCATCAGGGAAAACTCAAAAAAACCGGCCATGGGTGGGGGCAGTGCGTATGTTGATTGGCCATTTTGTTCCATGTCAACCAGGATGGCCCGTCCCGCCAATTCGTCCAGCACTTTCCGTGTGCCAGGCAAATCCATTTTCCAGATCTTGCTGGCCTGTTCGGCAGTAAAGGGTTTGATGGGCATTAAAGCCACCAGACGGGCTTCGTGCTCACTAAACAACATCTTCAGAATTTTAAACAGTAGCTTAGATGGTGGTGCACCCTGGGGAAATCGATTCAGTCTATCTACTAGACTGGAATAGGCAGTTTTCAGGGTGGTATGGGCCATGGGCGATTTCCTCGCGGTTTGCGTTTGAATTCGATCCGAACCCTGGTGCTCTTAATATTACACCAACGTCTAAAAATAAGACATCTTCACAAGTGCTACAAGTTGTGATTAAGGTGTGTTTGATCTAATCTAGTGTGAGTCTTTCTCTAGATTTGATAAGTGAGGCTCCAAAAATGGTGTAACCCCTGGGGGGACTTCACTACAAAGGTTTAATGGGTTTCACCGTGATGGGAATTCGTGGGTCTAATTATTGTTACCTGGCTTACTGATTTTCCTGAGCATTTTGCCACCACGATCGCCGGTAAAGTCTCCTGCAGCACGAATTGACACGCCGTTTACAATCACTCTATCAAATCCTTCAGCCAGAAGGTGTGGGTTTTCAAATGTGGCTTTGTCTGTTACCGTGTTTGGATCAAAAACCAAAATATCTGCGGCAAATCCGACTTTAAGCAAGCCTCGTTTTTGATCCACAAGACCCAGCGTGGCTGCTGGCAAGCCCGTCATTTTGTGCACGGCCTGCTCCAGATCAAGCATTTTTGTTTCCCGCACATAATAGCGAAGCACTTTTGCAAATGAACCATAAGCTCGCGGATGGCGCATGCTGGGACTTCCATCTGAACAAACCATAACATAGGGATCAATAAAAAGCTGGTCCTGGAGCTCCTGATCCATTACAAAATAAGCGGCACTGGCACCATCTGGACCAATATCATCAATCAAAACATCTTCAAAGGGCTTGTTCAGTTCACTGGCAAGCTGACCAAGTGTTTTTCCCGCCCAGGGGGCGGTGCCAAAGAGGGTGGCTTCGGGACCATTGCGCAGGATTACCCGTTGTTTTAAATAGGCCGATAGTTCAGCACGGCGGGTCTTCACAACTTCCTCATACTGGTAGGGTGGTTTTGCCCAATCAGGAAATACAATTCCTATACCGGTATAACTGGCCAGATAGGGGTAGATATCCGCCGTCAAAAAAACTCCCTCATTTCTGGCAATTGCCATTTGAGCTAGAATTTCCTGAGCTCTCTGTTTTCCTTGACCGTAAACAACTTTTAAGTGGGAAATGTTGACAGCACAGCCCCCGCCTGCTCCTTGAGCAACGAGCTCTGCAATGGAGTTTTCAATGGCATCGTTATCTTCATTTCGGGTATGACTGTGGACAAGCCCTCCTCTTTTTCCAACCGGGGCGGCAATGGCAATCAGTTCGTCCAGTTTTGAAAATGAACCAGGTTGATATTCAAGACCGGTGGACAATCCAAAGCAGCCAGCTTCCAGAGCATCATCCACCAGATCTGCCATCTGCTGCAAATCTTCAGGAGAGGGATCAGGATTCAGCTTAACACCGGCCAGATCACGAATGCTACCGTGTCCTACCAGGCTGGCAATATTTATGGCTGGATGAGTTGCCTCGACCTGCTTCATCCAGGCGGATATATCTGTGGCACTTGAACCATCCTGACCCAATACGATGGTGGTGACTCCCATTCCCGAGTAGTTCTTAAATTCGGGGGTTTGGGCTGGACTACCGTGAGCGTGACTATCAATAAATCCGGGGGTTACCACTTTTCCGGTAGCATCAATAATTTCTTTTGCGGAAATATTGGAAATATTGACAGCTCCAATCCTGACGATACTTGCTCCACGAATGAGTACATCGGCTTTTACACCGGGGTTGCCGGAACCATCAATGACGGTACCCCCATGAATAAGGACATCAAATATTTCCATGTTGTCACCCTGGTTTTGCGTAATTACACACGCAGTTAAAAGCAAAACTAAACTTAGGATAATAATTAGCGCTGGTCTCATCAAAGGCACTCCAGATTAAGAAAATGCTGAGGATCATCAAAGCGATTCGGTGCTTTATAAACGGAATTTAAGAGGGACAATTCTTTGGCCAACTTATAATGTATATACTTGATGTAGATCACTTCCAGAACAGACAATTGACAACAGATCAATTGAGTCAAACAGTCTATGTGCTGTGAGTCAGGGGGTTACAGTATTGTGACACAGTTGGTAAATAGTTGCTGGTCTGATTATGAGGAGTCTAATCTGAAATCCTTAAATAGAAGGACTTCTTTACAACATATGTGGAATACTCAGGCAGAATATATTACCCCGAGGCGAATTGGGTTCAACCCACACTGTACCATCATGGGCACTTGCTAATCTTTTGACAATAGCTAGCCCAAGTCCTCGTCCAGGTTTCTGGCCACTTGCGAGCTGGGCACTTCTATCGAATATTTTTAGCCTGTTTTCTTGGGGAATTGTGACCCCCAAATCACTCACAGAAACCAGTACCGAGTTATCTTCAATTTTAGCGGTGACATTGATGCTTTTTCCCTTGGATGCGTACTTGATAGCATTACTGATATAATTTTTAAAAACCTCTGCAATCAGAGGATTAGCAGTAATTATCAGCCCCTCAGGAATTTTTAATATGAGTTCCATAGCTTCTTCTTTTAGATAAGATCTGAACTCTTTGGCTAGCTCTGTAAGCATTACATTTAAATTCAGGCTTTCTTTGGGAATGTACTCACCGAAGGTTGCCTGACTAAGGGTTGAGGTGTCTTCCAGTACTTGAAGTAAATTAGTGCTGCTAAGATAGATTAGATCAATATATTCATTATCTGGCGACTCAATTTTAAGCATTTCCGACATGCTATAAATTGTACTTGCAGGATTCTTTAAATCATGTGTGATTATATCAAGTAGCAATTCTTTAAGCGCATTAGTCTCGACCAGCTCTGCTTCTGCCGCTTTTAATTCAGTAATATCAACGATATCCCCCACAGCATAAATAGGATCACCAGCAATATCTCTGACAATGACAAAGTTCTGGTCAACCCAAACTGTTTCTCCATCTTTGTGAATAAATCGATGTATAAGACTATCGGCTTTTAGGGTCCCGGAAATGAGTTGCCTTGCAAAGTCATTGCTCTCTTCAAGTTCTGAGGGATGTGTAATATCTGATAAACTCATTTCCAATAACTCAGACTCGGAATAGCCAAGCATGCGGCATAGTGCTTCATTAACCATTGTGAAAGTGCCGAAAAAATTGATTATCACCCTACCGATTGTTGCTTGTTCGAATGCGTTCCGAAATCTTTCCTCACTCTCTAGAAGCGCTGCCTCAACAGCCCGTTGTTCGCTGAGATCACGAATATAGATTCTTGCTCCAATTGGGACTTTATCGGCATCCAAAACAAAAGAACCCTGACTTTCACCAAGGAAAACAGTCCCATCTTTTTTAAGCATTTTAAAATCGTAAAGCGCCTGCTGTTTGTGTCTGGAGTAAGCAGTCCGATTCTGGTAATTTTCCAATCCATAGGATTCGGCTACTTTTCTAGCTCTGCCGTATTCAGAATCGTCAAAAAATATATTTCTTGCAGGAATTCCTTGATCAACATCACTTTGTGAATGGCCAAACAGAAAGAAAGCCATTCTATTCATATAAATGATGTTTTGACTTGAAAATTCAATCTCAATTAAGGCACCGGGGAGATAATCAAGAAAAGCATGAACTTTTCTTGTTAAATCATCCATAGCGCTGGAGCTTCTCAATCAACTTTTTAACTATCTTAGGTTTCTGAATAAAACGATACCAACATCCCTATACTCTTTCGTGCCCTTGATCCCAGGTTGACCCTTAGAAAGGATAACACGCAGAAAGTTGAAAGTAACTCCACAACCGACACCGAGCAATGTGTAAATCAGGTCTCGATGTGCAGCGAAGAGCGGTAGCTTCGAATGAGATGTCATGCTGAGATGGTGCTTGACTAGAGCGTAAGGCGGACGACTAACAGAGGGTACTGTCTAAATGAACCCGCCAAAATAGATTAGCAGCCACCATAGTGTGCGGGGCAAGCGATTCTGAATTACCTTGCCTACATATAATTGTTGAAACCACATTATTCTGTTTTTGTTAACAGCAGATTGAGCCAGATCTGTTGGTTATCAGGACGTTGATCTTCCGTGAACCATGATTTTTTGATCCAGAGCTTTTCCGTAAGCAGATCTGTAAAAGAGGTGAGGGTCTGGTCATTAAAAAAACGACCGGCTCGTTCCCCCTCGAAGTCACTATACTTGAAGGAGCAGTAAAAAATGCCCTCATCCTTGAGCATCCCGGCGAGCTTATCAAGGGCAGGGATTAATTCCGGGGTGGCCAGGTGGAGCAGGGATGCGCAAGCCCATATTCCAGAAAACTGCTCTGCTGTATCGAAATCCTGAATGGTGGTTTCAATGACCTCACAAGCTGAATATTCACGGGCATATCTAGCGAGTGGAAAACTCGGTTCCAATCCCATGGGATCATAGCCTCTGGATTTGAAATACTTCAGATCCCGTCCAGGGCCACAGCCCACATCCAGGATGGACCCGCCTGGTTTAATTCTTTTTTCAAAAGTTTTGTACAGGGTCCCCATATTTATTGTGAGGGTATTCTCAATAAAGGTTTCAGCATTTTGGTCATAGTAGTTCATCGCCACACTCTGCTGATAAGTTATAAATCGGTATATTTCTTTGAGTTACCTTTGGATTTATGAATGGGGTATCTCTGGGCATTTATCTCCATTTTTTTGCGGGTAGCTTCAATGGGATCGATGCCTGCCATATCACAAAAGCGCAACAGATACACAAGTATATCGGCAACCTCACTCTCAACCTCATCCAGTTTTTCCTGAACTTTTGCTGCGGATTTTTCTGTGGGTGTCCAGAGCATAATCTCTTGAAGTTCTGATACCTCAATCCCTAGTGCAATGGCCAGGTCTTTGGGATTATGGAACTGTTTCCAGTCACGCTCCTGGACGAATTTGTCTATTTCTGAGGTGAGGTCTTGTAGATTCATGTTTTTGTCACTTTCTAAACGAGGAGTTCTGCACACAATTTCATGTTTACCTAAACTTTGAAATCAGCTTGTCACGTGAAGATGTGCCTGATTTTTGCTTCAATATAATTGCTCTGAGCGAAACCGGCGCGTGTTCTTTCAAGGGCTGTCTCTGGTTTAATTGGAGCGGTACTGTTTTGATCGTGATATGCTATCACATTAGAAGGACTCTCAACCAATTGATTAAGAGTCAAATGACTGTATTGTGTATATCGCTATGAGTCAGACAGTTACGGGATAGCGAAACGTTCTGTATCCCGGATTGTGCTTAGGCCGGATTATAATATTACAGAATAACGGAGAATATAGATAATCATGATTACTCAACTATATTTGGTGCATATAGCCAATGTCAAAATACAAACGCTAGCTAACCATAAATAACATTGGATGTATTAACCATATGGCAAGTCAAAAAAGTACACCTTCAAGACCGATATGTTGGTTTGAAATTCCCGTTAAAGATACCACAAGAGCCAGGGAGTTCTATACTGAATTGTTTGGCTGGACCTATCAAGAGTTTATTGATTATGAATCAGATTATTGGACTATAGATACCGGCGACGGCTCGCTAGGGGGTGGTTTTGTCAAAACACCAAAAGAAATCAATTCTGATGGAATTATCCTTTTTATACATGTAGAAAATATTCAAAAAGTTATTCAACACGCCCTTCGATTGGGTGCATGCATTGTAGAAGGGGAATCCGTAATAACAGAAGATTCAGGAAGGCACGCTAAAATTACAGATCTTGACGGAAATACAATTGGCTTGTGGACAAAATAGAATCAGCCTAGAAAGATTGTAAGTCGTCAAAGTAATTCGGACAAGATCGCTTAAAAAACAAGAGACACTTTCCGGGCATCCAAC
>JABMPR010000113.1 GCA_013202895.1 bacterium
GCTATAATCCATTAACCTGCATACAGGTGGTACAGCATTTGGGGCCACTTCAACCAGATCAGAGTCGGCTTCTTCAGCTCGAACCAAGGCTTGTTCCGTGGAGATAACTCCTACTTGTTCACCATTTTCATCCACGAGACGAACCTCTGCAACGTCTATTTCATCATTAATTCGGAGCTCTTCCTCCTTAGCATAAACCTTATACTTTTTGATCTGTTCTCTCCCTTATTTCGTTCAAAATTTGTTCGCTCACTCCCTTTATGTCCTGGCTGCCAAGATCTCCGGCACCATGACGGCGAACACTAACCATATTCTCTTCAAGCTCACGGTCGCCGATAATAAACATATAAGGGACCTTTTCCAACTCAGCTTGCCGAATTTTCTGACCAATCTTCTCATTCTTCAAATTGGCTTCAACTCGAATCCCCAGAGCCCTTAACTGCTCCACAACAGCTTGTGCTTCCTGGGCGTGACGATCTGCAATGGGAATGACTTTTACCTGAACTGGTGCCAACCAGATCGGCATTCTGGCGGCATAATGTTCCACCAGCATTCCCATAAATCTCTCTAAACTCCCCACAATGGCTCGGTGAATCATCACAGGCATGTGGTCTTGACCATCCTCACCCGTATATGTCAGTCCGAAGCGAGCTGGCATCGAGAAATCTAATTGTACCGTTCCACACTGCCAGCTTCTATTTAAAGAATCCTTGATGTGAAAATCAATCTTAGGACCGTAGAATGCACCATCACCAGGATTTAATTGATAATCAATCCCCCTGGATTTAAGAACATTTTCTAAGGCAATTTCAGCTTTATCCCAGACCTCTTGAGATCCGATGGATTTTTCTGGTTTTGTACTCAACTCAATATGAACATTATCAAACCCGAAAATTGAATAAACTTCAAAGACTTGATCAAGGATGTCATCCACTTCAGCTTGTATCTGATTTTCAGTGCAAAAAACATGGGCATCATCCTGGATAAATGTTCTTACCCTGAATAGACCGTGAGTTACACCACTCTTTTCATGACGATGAACCCGTCCAAACTCACTCATCTTAATTGGCAAATCTCTATAAGAGTGTGGTGTATCCCCGTAAACCAGAGTGTGGCCAGGGCAATTCATGGGTTTCACAGCAAAATCACGGTCGTCGATCCTGGTGAAATACATATTTTCACGATAATTGTCATAATGACCCGAGCGTTTCCACATCTCAGCGCTCATAATAAGCGGTGTATTCACCTCTTCATAATGGTGCTTGGTATTCGATTCGCGAACAAAATTCAGAATAGCATTATAGATACTGGTACCCTTGGCGTGAAAAAAAGCATTCGCCGGGGCATCTTCATGAAAACTAAACCAACCCAACTGTTTACCTAGACGACGATGATCTCGCCGCTTGGCTTCTTCTAAAAGGTATAGATATTTGTTTAAAGATTTTTTATCTGGAAATGCAGTTCCATAAATGCGAGAGAGCATTTGATTCTTTTCATCCCCGCGCCAGTAGGCTCCTGCTACGCTTAAAAGCTTAAATACACCAGCTCTCTTCGTGCTTGGGATATGGGGTCCGCGACACAGATCAATAAATTCACCCTGTTCATAGGCTGATATCACTTCTCCTTCAGGCAGGTCAGAGATGATCTCAACTTTATAGGTCTCATTCATGTCCTTGAATCGACTAATGGCATCATTGCGAGAGAGTTCCAGACGTTTTACGGGGAGATCCTCATCAATGATCTTTTGCATTTCAGATTCGAT
The DNA here is from genome assembly GCA_013202895.1 of bacterium. Lineage (GTDB taxonomy): Bacteria > Fidelibacterota > UBA8477 > UBA8477 > JABMPR01 > JABMPR01. The sequence continues at coordinate 1,763 of JABMPR010000113.1, forward strand.
GTCTATCAGTTGCTCTTCTGTAAATGGCTTCTCAATATCAAAATCATAATAAAATCCATTTTCAATGGAAGGACCGATTGTGACTTTTACCTCAGGAAAGAGACGTTTTACAGCCTGAGCCATAATATGAGAAGTACTGTGAAGCAGAATCTCATGTGCCTCAGGATCTGAAGCTTTGATAAAATTTATATCAGAATTTTCAGTGATTTGAGTTGTTAGATCAACAACCTGACCGTTTAGTCTGACAGCAACGAGTTGTTTTTCAAATTGGGGACTTATAGCTTGCGCAATTTCGAACGCACGAATACCGGACGGCTTTTCATCTATTTTGCCATCTGGGTATGTAATCTGTATATTCCCATTCGCGTTCATTCTTCTGTGGGCGATACTGGACTCGAACCAGTGACTCCTTGCATGTCAAGCAAGTACTCTAACCACCTGAGCTAATCGCCC
>JABMPR010000114.1 GCA_013202895.1 bacterium
CTTTACGGCTACTATTTCATCCATCTTTGTAGCCCGGAAAATCAGAGAGGGTAAAGGTTTGGAAAAGATAAACTATACAGATCACTATGTCATCTGTGGTTGGAATGATCTGGCAGATGAATTGTTGGAGGCTTTTTTAAAACAGGACAAGGACGATAAAACGTCCATTGTGCTGGTGAATGAACTGTCGGAGGAAGAAATCGATTCCTGGCGGTCCAAATTAAATGCCAGCCATTTGGGTTTTGTTCGTGGTGATTTTACCCAGGATCAGATTTTGGCTAAGGCAAATGTAGCCAAAGCACGAGCAGTACTCATCTTGCCAAATCTTATAAAAGCGAGTAAGGCAGAAGCAGATGAAAAAACAGCGCTGGCAACCTACTCAATCAAGGCGCTGGCACCTAAAGCCAAGGTTTATGCCTATATTCTGCACTATGAAAATAAGGCCAAACTCAAGCGAGCAAAAGCTGATGGAATAATCATCGCAGATGAATTTGGCCCCTTTCTCGCTGCCAGCCAATTGCACCATCCAGGTATTCCGGCATTCCTGTCGGAAATGTTGAACACCGATCAAAGCAGGCTAATCTCAAAGCCAGTTCCGGAGGGTATGATAGGCAAACCTTATGGCGAACTATTTTCTACTTCGTTTGAGGAATTCGGTACAACCATATTGGGTGTTTACCAGGAAGAGCCGTCAGCCGGGATTGGTGATTTTCTAAGTGCTGATTCGGGGGATTATTTGGATCATTTTATCGCCGCCAAACTAAAAGCCGCCGGACGCGGTGTTAACGAAGAACAGAAGATGAAAATTCGTATCAATCCGGAAAAAGGTTACATCCTAAAATCCGGTGAACAGATGATTCTACTAAGATGATTTTAACAATAGATAATAATAAAGTATCCAATATGTGTAATTCTGAGCTCATGCGAAGAATCACCAGAATATTTTAACCAAACACAGGGTCGCCTATGCCTTATATACCACATCTTATCAACTGTCCACTTTTTAAAGGGTTGAATGAAGAACAGATCTCAGTATACCGAGCTGCCACGCGTCAGGTTTCATACCCTGAGGGCAAGTCAATCATGGTAGAAGGTGAAACCGGGACAAACCTGGTTATTCTAATCAAGGGAACCGTGACTATCAGCAAGAAATTAACTCTGCTGGGTGACGATGAATCGGATACAAAGAATAAGACCTTTATTACCCTTAGCGATGAACACAAGCCCTTCTTTGGTGAAATGGCCCTGCTAATGGAGGGTGCCCTCCGCACAGCGACTGTTACAGCTTCTACAGATTGTGAAATAGTCGTTATGGAAAAAGAGGCCTTTCAAAAGGTGAGCACGGAACATCCAACCATCGGTTGGAAAGTTATGGAAAATATCGCCCGCAAACTGGCTATGAACCTGGAGCGGGAAAGTAAAAATGTATTAAAATTGACCACCGCTTTTAGCCTGGTCTTAGACGAATAAAAAGCACTATTCAAAATAGAAAGCACAAAGAATGAACATAGAGAAAGATAGAGTTGTAAGCATCGATTACACACTGACCGACGACCAGGGTGAGGTGATGGACACTAGCTCAGGTAAAGAGCTCCTTACTTATATACACGGAAGTGGGGGACTCATCCCCGGTTTAGAAAAAGAACTTGAGGGCAAAGCAAAAGGAGATAAACTCAGCGCCGTCATTGCCCCGGGAGATGCTTATGGTGTCCGGTCCGAGGAGATGGTGCAGGAAATACCTCTAAAAAACTTCAAAGATCGGGAACAAGTCGAGGTTGGAGCTCAGTTTCAAGTTCAAAATGACGGACATGTCACCCTCGCTACAGTAACAAAGATTGGCGAATCAAGCGCAACCGTTGACATGAATCATCCTCTTGCCGATCAAACACTTCATTTCGATGTGGAAATCATGGAAGTCCGCGAGGCTACAAGAGAAGAACTGAACCACGGGCATGTCCACGGAGCAGGTGGACACCACCATTAAACAGAATTGAAAAATGAAAAATTAATAATTCCACAAGGAACCAAATTATAACCCGAGGGAGGGAGCAAGCTCCGTCCAAGAGCCTACCAACCACAAATCATGCCTTTGATTATTCCATCAGGAGAATATTCCATGAATCGAGATAAAAAATCCAGAACCATTCACCTGATACTCATCCTGGCCATGGGAATCATTATAACCGCCTGCACCACCAAGCCTGCTGCAGAACCTATCACGCCAGTCATTGAAGAACCCGTCCCTATTAAACATGAATTCGAAATTCCCCGAGAATTCAGGGCCGCCTGGGTTGCCACCGTAGCAAATATCGACTGGCCCAGCAAGCCCGGTCTGAGTACTGCAGAACAACAAGCAGAAGCCATTAGTCTGCTGGATAGCGCCATAATTTTGAACCTGAATGCCATCATCTTTCAGGTCCGTCCCCAGTGTGATGCTTTGTATGAGAGCGATTTAGAACCCTGGTCTTATTATCTCACCGGGGAACAGGGGAAGGCTCCTGAACCCTACTATGATCCCCTGGATTTTTGGGTCAGAGAAGCTCACAAACGAGGACTGGAGCTGCACACCTGGTTTAATCCATATCGAGCCCATCATCCCAAAGGAAAAATAAATATAAACTCGGTTATTACGACCCATCCAGACCTGGTTCGAGAAATTGACGACGGCTATTATTGGTTAGACCCGGCTATGCAGGAGACCCAGGATTATTCCTACGAGGTTGTCATGGACGTAGTTCGTCGTTATGACATTGACGGGGTTCATTTTGATGACTATTTCTATCCCTACAGCAGTAGCGAATTTCCGGATGATGATACCTGGCAAACCTATCTGGTTCATAAGGGAAAACTCAGCCGGGCTGATTGGCGTCGCGACGCGGTAAATGTATTTGTCAAGCGCGTCTATGAAGGCATAAAAGCAGAAAAAGCCTGGGTTAAATTCGGTTTAAGTCCATTTGGAATCTGGCGTCCTGGAAATCCGCCTTCGATACAAGGTTATGACCAGTATGCTAAACTTTATGCAGATGCGAAATTATGGTTAAATGAGGGCTGGATTGATTACTGGACACCCCAACTGTATTGGCCGACCCGAAAAATGCCCCAAAGTTTCCCCATACTTTTGGGTTGGTGGGCTAGTGAAAACACACACCAGCGCAACCTCTGGCCAGGTTTGTTCACCAGCAGGATAAAGGAAGAGGCTGATGCCCTGGAAAACTTCAGTCAGATCATGATAACCCGGGGGATGGTGCCCGCAGGGCCTGGAAACATCCATTTTTCCATGAAAGCGTTGCAGCAAAATTATGGAGGAATAGCGGACATTTTAATGCAGGGTCCTTATACAAACCCCGTCCTAATACCCACCTCACCCTGGCTGGATGACCAGTTACCCTCTGCTCCACTGGTGGAAATTAATCAGAAGGAGGGTAATGTCCACATCCACTGGTTGCATGAAAATAAAACGGATGTCAATAAATGGGTCGTTTATCAACAAAGGGAAAAACAGTGGTCTTATGAGATTCTTACCAGTGAATACGAGTCACTGGTTTTACCCCTCACCCTCCGTTCTGATGATGGTCTGACCCCACCAAAGGTATTGGATATGATTGCTGTTACGGCAATTGATCGGCTGGGGAATGAAAGTGAGCGAATCTATCTTTCTATGAGATAGCCAAAAAGTGAGTAACTGAGCAGCACCCAACAATGATAAAAATCAGCCACCTTCGAAAACAATTTGGTAGTCTTGTTGCCGTGGATGATCTGTCACTAGAAATCCAAAAGGGTGAGATATTTGGCTTTTTGGGTCCCAACGGAGCAGGCAAAACCACAACAATTCGGATTCTTTGCGGCTTGCTAGCCGAGGATGATGGTGAGATTCTCCTGAATGGTCAGAGTGGCTTCTTGCCTCGTGTTATAGGGGTTTGCCCCCAGGAAAATATTTATTGGCCCCGGCTCACCTGTCTGGAACAATTGGTATTCATGGCGAAGATGCATTCATTATCGACATCAGTTGCTGAGAACCGTGCCCAGGAAATATTAGATCTACTCGGTTTAACAGAGAAGAAAAACACCTTGGCTGAGAAGTTATCCGGGGGTATGAAACGTCGCTTGAATATTGCCCTGGCGTTGATCCATGACCCCGAGGTGCTTGTTTTAGACGAACCAGAAACCGGGCTGGATCCTCAGAGCCGAATTTTAGTTCGCGAATTAATCAAATCATTTGCAAAAAAGAAGACGGTCATTCTAACGACCCACAACATGGATGAAGCTGAACGTCTGGCAGACCGCGTTGCCATTATAGATAGGGGTAAACTTCTTAAACTGGACACAGTTGAGAACCTTAAAAGGTCTATAGGTGACGGTGATCTGTTAGAGATTAAAATTGCTGTAGAAAAAAACGATATTGACATCCCCTCAAACGAAGCGCTTGTTGAAGCGCTTAATAAAACATACAATCGAGTCGCCTTTTATGGCGATAAGCTTCAGCTTAGTTCACAAGCCGCTGTGCAAAAAATCCCAGAGATTACAGCAGCACTCAAAGAATACCAGCGGGTAGTGAAAGGCATTCATTTACGTGAAAACACTTTGGAGGATGTATTTATACATCTCACCGGGCGGGGATTGAGAGAATAGTTGAAGCACATGATTCTATCTATTTTTCAAAAGAGCATCAAAGAGCAGCTAAGAAATTACTGGATACTTCTGCTTACCGTTTCATTAGCACCGTTTTTTGTCTTTGTATACTATCTCATTAATGAAGCGAGTCAGCCAAAATATGACATTCTTATTCTAAATCAGGATCAGGGAACCGTCATCGCCGGCCAACAGGTTTATTTTGGTGAAGAAGTGCTGCCCTATGTGCAATCCGCCATATCTGAAATGACCGAAATCCCGTTCCAGGCAGCAGCTGTGAATGAAAGAGAAGCAGGGTTGCAATTGTTAGGACAGAGATCAGCAGATGCTCTACTGATCATTCCCGTAAATTTTTCAACATGTCTGAGAGACTCAATTATTAAGCCCCCTCAATTTGAAATCGTTGGAGATCTTACCAGCATATCATATATGATTTCTGTAGTATGGCTGGGTGAGAGCATAAACGAATTCATGATTCAAGCAACAGGGAGTGGGCGACTTTTTGGTGTAACTGAAACCCCTTTGGGGCATTCTGGACTGATGAGCGAATTTGATATGTGGATGCCGGGTATGCTGATTCTTTCCATAATTATGCTTATGTTTTCAGCAACTATCGCCATAATCACAGAGGTTGATCAGAAGACCATTTTGAGATTAAAATTATCAGAGATGAAAGCCTGGCACTTTTTGGTGGGGGTTGGCGGGACCCAGGTGCTGGTTGGGTTTATTTCAATAATGCTTACCCTGGGAGCCGCTGCAGCTTTAGGGTTTGAGATGCGTGGTTCATTCCTGGTTTTTCTGATAATCGCTTTACTTGCTAGCATCAGTATGATTGCATTCAGCCTGATACTGGCTGCATTTACGCGATCAGTAACAGATGTGCTTGTTATCGGTAATTTTCCATTATTCTTATTTATGTTTTTTAGCGGTGCGGCTTTTCCCATACAGGGTGCCCCAATATTTTATTTCGGAGGATACGGCATAAGCTGGCAGGGGATTATGTCAACAACCCATGCCATCAACGCATTAAATAAAATTAGCATATTGGGTTTAGGCTTATCTGATATTTTGCCCGAACTAATTACCCTGACAGGCTTGACTGCAATTTACTTTTTAATCGGGGTCTGGGCCTTTCAACGGCGTCATCTGAAAACTTCCTAAGGCCAGCCTGTGTGCGGATAGGCAAGAAATCTACGAACAAAGCCAGCAATTGAAAGAACAGGACTGAGTTCCCTCGTCCACGCTTGATTTCACGCTATTTTTAACAACAACCGAAATGTCAATATTTGGTGTTTTTCACTCAAGGTCAGGAAGTTAATATATTGACGAAGTTCCTGGAATTAGGGTTAATCAATTGAAGTTTTTACAGATTATGGTGGGAAAGCAGATTATTTTAAACGCTTATGCAAACGTTTCTGCTGATCGCGATATATAAAGGATAGCCCATGCCCAAAGGCATGAAAATAGCAACGGCATTAGAGCACCTCGGGCTTACCAACCAGGCGGGCGCGGAGGATGTAAAACAAGCATATCGGGAACTGGTTAAGATCTGGCACCCTGACAGATTCCAGAATGATGAACGCCTGGGGGCTCGAACAGAGGCCCAGCTTAAAGTAATTAATGAAGCCAAGACAGTTGCCTTAGACTATGTCGAAAAATATGGCCATTTCCGACATGTTACTGAGACTACAGGAGCCAGTCAAACAGGACGCCAGCCTCCAAGGTCACGCTCTTATAAAGAAGAGGAGCCAGACAAAGAAGAACCTGAACCAGAGCCAGCTCCGAAGAAACCTGAAGCACCCAAGCCACCTAAAATTAAGATGCCCACTGAATTCGATTTGGATTTCGATTTTAATCTTAATGTTATCATAGGAACAATCGTAACGCTGGGGCTGGTTGGATTTCTGTATTTAATGAGTTCTTCCTTTTTGCTTGAGCCTGCGCAAAAAGTAAAAGCTTTTCAGAACCAAACCGGCCTCGACATAATACAAGCGCGCGCAGATAAAAAATCAGGTGACAGAAAGAAGAGGATCAAAGAAGCGGCTGCACTGGCTGAAGCGGCGAAGGTGGAGCCGGTGATGATTGACACTTTCTTTACCCTGGGGTCTAACAAACAGTGGGTCTCTTTTGTTCAGGGGCCACCTTTTCAGATCCAGGGGGCGGAATGGCGATACGGTTTTTCTTCAATTCAATTTGAGGGCGGCAAAGTTGTGGGTTGGAATTCATCAGAATTAAACCCGTTGAAAATTGGTATGCTACTCGATAGTATCTGGATATTGCCCAGTAGATATTTCACCACAGGGTCATTCGTACAGGAAGTAATTAACCTTCAGGGTGCTCCAGATGTTATCCTGGGAAATCGCTGGTCCTATGGTGAAGCTTTCGTCCAGTTTGATGCTGATACAGTTATTTACTGGGAAAACGACGAGAGTAATCGCCTGTATGCTCGTTAAAACGCACTGCTTTTTCAAAGACTGAGACAACTCACTTCTTTATTATACCTCCGTACCCTTATTATATATAATTTCCCCTTACACACTCCTAAACCCTTGTCTAAATTCATCGCTTGAAATTTTGGGGATTCACAAAGAGTATAGATGATGATATTTTGCTCTTTTATGTCCCCAGTGCTCTGACCCCCGCCATGGCTGGGGCCAGCTTTATAAAAAAGGTTGATATAAAGCATGACTCAAGAACTTAGCAAACGCTATGACGCTTCATTAATTGAGGATAGATGGTACCACCATTGGCTGGCTCAAAATTATTTCCACTCAGAACCCAACGCTGAAAAAGAACCCTATACCATCGTTATACCACCACCTAATGTGACTGGAATTTTGACCCTTGGTCATGTTCTTAATAACACAATGCAGGATATCCTGATCCGCTGGCGTCGTATGCAGGGACGTGAGGCCTGCTGGATTCCAGGAACCGACCACGCCTCGATTGCCACCGAAACCAAAGTCGTAAACATGCTTAGAGAGAAGGGCTTTACCAAACATGAGATTGGACGTGAAGAGTTTTTAAAGCATGCCGTGGAATGGAAAGAAAAATATGGTGGCATAATCATCGAACAGCTTAAAAAACTGGGCGCTTCCTGTGATTGGGAACGGGAACGTTTCACGATGGATGATGCTTACTATAAAGCCGTACTGCAGACCTTTGTTGAATTATATGATGCTGGACATATTTACCGTGGGAAGCGTTTGGTCAACTGGTGTCCTGCAACCAGATCTGCCATCTCAGATGAAGAAGTTATTTACCAGGAGCGCAATAGTCATCTCTGGCATATGCGTTACCCCATAAAAGACTCAGATGACTATCTAATTGTTGCCACCACCCGTCCCGAGACAATGTTAGGCGATTCTGGTGTGGCTGTTCATCCCGATGATGAGCGCTACCAGCATCTCATTGGAAGAAGCGTTGTACTGCCTCTGGTTGGTCGAGAGATTCCAATTTTTGCAGATGATTATGTGGACAAGGACTTTGGAACGGGCTGTGTAAAAGTGACACCCTCCCATGATCCCAACGATTGGGAGATGGGTAAACGGCATAAACTTGAGTTTATCAACATATTTAACGAAGATGCCAGCCTGAATGAGAATGTCCCGGGGAAATTCATCGGATTAGATCGTTTTGAAGCCCGTGAAGTCGTCATAGAACAGCTAAAAGAGCTTGACCTCATGGATAAAATTGAAGAGCATGTTCATAAGGTGGGATATTCAGAGCGAGGGAATGTACCCATTGAGCCCTATGAATCTGAACAATGGTTCATGAACATGACTGAACTGGTAAAACCGGCTCTGGCAGCAGTGAGAGAAGGCAAAATTAAATTTCACCCGGCTCATTGGACCAAAACCTATGAGCATTGGATGACAAATATTAAAGACTGGTGTATCAGTCGCCAACTGTGGTGGGGGCATCGCATCCCGGTCTATACCTGTCAGGATTGTGGTGAGGTAATGGTTCAGGTGCAAGCCGCAAGCCTTTGCCGAAAATGTGGTTCAAACAAGATCAAACAGGATGAAGATGTCCTGGATACCTGGGCC
>JABMPR010000115.1 GCA_013202895.1 bacterium
GTCATATGTTGTAGAATTGTTTCAACTGCAAATCTGTGCTGTTGGGTTACTGATCGTGCACTTTTTTTTTAGAACAGCTTTTAGCATTCTAAATATTGAGGGTCCGTAAATATCTGAAACATCGTAGATAGGGATTGAGTTTATATCGCTATAAAAGTCCCTAGATGAAAGGTATTATTGAACTTCCCTTGGATCAAAACCTTTCTCGTTAAGATTCAAATACCGGACTCGCGTTTCCCATCTTTTTCAACCTTGGTGATCGGGGCAACGCCATACACTACCGCGGTGCATGCATATCAATTAATAAGCTTTTTATAAAGCTCATCCAATAACGCAGAGAACCGGACTCGCCCAGCGCTATTGGGAGCGGGTGTGATTTTTTGCAGCTCCTGAAACAGCTTTCGTTTTACGCTTATTGTTGTTTTAGAGTAGCCACTCTCCTTCAACATCGCAGTTAGGTCATCTATCTGTATCGGCGATTTCCCTGTGAGCAGCTTGAAAAACAGAAAATGATCAAACGCCTTATTGGGGTGTGCCTTCTTCATCTGCTGAAGTAATTCAACATCACTATCGAAATCATCAACCCTGATTTTCGATAGCTTTCTTCTGAAAAAGTCCTCCTCAAGTATAGTTCTATAAGTATGTGAAAGGCTGTTGAACACGCTCAAGTCTTTCAACTCCCCCAGAGTAGATAGACCAAGGCTATTTGTAACCGATTTCTTGTTCATGAAACGAATTTCGCAACGCACCCTATTCTTGGATCTGTCACCTTGAGAGGATTGAGCCCCCTTATCATAGAAATTGTATTGCCGCGAGCGATTAGACATTAAGTAGGATCCCTTCTTAATTCGAGCTGTCTCATTCGGCATATATATTGGACTAACCAGGTTTAATGCGGGGATGTATCGCTCAAAGTTATGAATCGTCTCTATATCCTTGCACAGGTCAATGCGTGAAAATTGTAAATCATCAAATGCTACCACAATACCCAAGTTGTTGATGAGTTGCTCCACCTGACGGAGGCTATCCAAGAGCTGCTCATGAGTCAGGACTCCCACTTTATCCCCATTTATAATTTTGTTAGGGTTAAAAATGGATTTAAACCTCTTTTTTTCGATGGTAATGTTCACCAGATCATCATTGTAGTAGGCCTTTTGTCCCGAAACCGACCTGAAACCTTCTAACCACAAACCGCCTACCTCTAACTCCTCTCCTGTCGAGTAATCAACGGGAGGTCTTGAGAGGGTAATGTTGGCATGTTTCTTAACTTTGTATTTATATGTGTATACTATGATTTTGTCTATCATATTAATTACACTCCTTTTTCCACAGGACAAAAGCAGTGTTCCGACTTTCAGATAGTTATCTATATTGTTATACATGTAAGCTTTGCCCTTTTTTAGCATTTTCTTGAATTCTTGTTCTCAGCAAAACTGCCTATTGCTTGCTGGCAACAACTAATGGTCTAATGCCTTCTTCCGAGGGGGAGGGCGAGCGTATTGAATAACATGATTGAGTCTCATGTTGATAAGCTTGATGACCACCCACGCATGACAATGTGAGTGAATGAATCTCAAAGATTCTCAAGCTATAATAAGTCGAAGGATGCAAGGGTGAGGTCTGGTCATCTATCAATGAGTTATTCAGCGGTCTATAGTTGATTAAATTGACTACGGTTTACGAGACTAATATTATTATCACATGAATGGAGCATATCATGCCCAAGCGAAAAAAACTCAAGTTCAAGACTTCGAAAACTCAAGTTGAGGGGGCTGGTCTTATACTTCAGCATAGAGGAGGGGAATTTGACCCTTCTTCCTTGATTAAATTTATAGACGATGCTGAAGAGGCCAGTTTTAATAAAGCACGTGACCGGTGTGTTGAACAGAATGAAAGCACCAACGGGATTGATAATTTCATGTACTCGGATGGAAGAACTTTTGAGGACGGGGAAAATGTGCTCATAAAGTTCCAGCAAGAACTAAACGGGAGCCTCAGAACTACATTAAATGATATCCCAAGCATTTCTAATGAAGAGGAGTTTCTAAAGCATGCTCAACAGGATTCGATATCCTTAGTGGATGCGGACCTTTCTCAATATCGAACAGAACTGCGGGATATATCAATTCACTTATTCGAGCTGAATAAAGAGCATCAAAATGAAGCCCGCTTTGGCAAAATGATGTATCTCCTTGCCATTCTTTGTTCCAGAAGCATTCATTGTGAACATCTGATTGAAAAGGAGCAAGCACAACGTAAAAAACTATCAAGTAAGATTATAGCTATCGATCAGCTATTTAAAACCGGGTTAGTAACAGGATCCATTTGGTCTCATTCAGCATTTTGGAATGGCGTAAGATCTCAATTACTACTAGAGCATGATCTGACTTCAGAGAAGAGTCCGTTCTCCCCATTCCATCCAACATTTAAGCTTCTGAAATACTTTTTTGAAGATGAAAAATTTAAAGCACCGGTGTTGGATTCCATTTTGCATATCTTCAACGAGCTCTCGGTCTTTAACAAGCTCTCAGGCTATAATCAGCATAGTGACGATCGTGCTAAACGACACTCAATTTCAGATAGCTTGGGGAATCTTCCAGAATACGTCTCTGAGTCTGGTTGTGATTTTTATTCCTATCACCAATAGACGAGGATGTTTTTTTTGAGCAACTTTTGTCAGATTAAGTTGTGACTATTACCTATAGGAGGACAATCTCTCCTGTTGTCGCTTCGTCAGACCGCTAGAACGATCAAACAGAATCATTGCATCAATATCTTTACGATTGATCAAAATAGTTGATTTTGATTTGGCATCATCAAGCCGATAGGATTTCAATTTACCCTCATCCATGAGTTCACGCAATTTCGTGACTCCAGTCCTGGCATATTCAGCAGCTTCTTTGAGAGTATACCA
>JABMPR010000116.1 GCA_013202895.1 bacterium
ATCCTGTGGCACTATAAGGGTTGTCATATTATCCCGATGATATTCTACATCTGCAAATACAAGTCGGCCGGGATTCCATATTCGGGATGTGTTATCGACAACACACCTTACAATATTTGTTCTCGTCTCGGCATTCATGATTGGTTTGATGTATCGTATCTTGGTTTTGATACTTGCATTACCATTTGTGGAGTAAAGAGTAATTGTTTGTCCCTTTCTGAGTATCTCCCGATCCTTCTCGAAGGCATGCAGATCCACCCACACGGTATTGAGATTTCCAACCACAACAATTGGCTCAGAGCCATCTGCATATTCACCAACGACGGCATGTTTTTCTAAAATCTCGCCAGTCTGAGATGAAATCATTGGATAAGTACTCAGCGTACTTGTATTGAAAATGATGGCCAGCGTATCACCGGTGCTGACCAAGTCACCGATATTCACTCTGACGTCACGGATAATCCCAGGGTACTGTGGGTACTTGTGAGCCACCTGTTCCGCGTTTAAGTGAATTTCGCCATAGATCCTTCGAGACTCAGGTAGTAAACCCTGGGAAACCTCAGTCAATTCAATACCGGCATTGAGTATTTGCTGATTGGTCAGGTTGATATCAACTGCATCCTCATGTTCATTTTCCAAGCTTGGTTCTTCATGAGTTGATGGCTGATTTACTTTCTCCGGCTCTGAATGGGCATTATCATCTTCTGCGTGAATGGTACATGATGAAAGATTCACGAAGGCAATGACAATGTAAAATGGTAAAATGTATTTAATTAAATTCATAAACTGTTTCTCCAAGGATCACATTCAATTCTAATAGTTTTGCAGCTTGTTCGACGCGTAAGGAAAGCGCTCTTTCCTGTAAGTCTGTAAGCAGTCCTTGCGCATCAAGTACTTCCAGATAAGGACGGGAACCAGCTCGGTATTCATTATTGATTCGGTCATACAGCTCCGTTGCTTTTGGAATGAGAGATGTTTCTAGCAGTTGCAGTTGCATGCCATCAGTGGACCATTTATTTAACCATGCTTCTTTTTTGATGCTGAGTTCCTTAGTAACTCTCTCCAACTCATCAATGCCAGCATCCAGCTCATATTTCTTGATCTTTTTCATAGTACTTCGTCTGGTGAATAAAGGGGATTCCAGGGAGATGCCTACAACGGGAAACTTTTGATTGAATTCAGGTATGAGTTTCATACCTGCTGTAAAGGACATTGAGGTAATAAGTGGAAGATCAGAAGCTTGTCGCTCTGCTTCCAATGATCTGATGACAGCTTGTTGATATTGCAGTGTAGGTGCGCTATCAAGATGGCTCCATGAGTCGTTAATAACCGCATACTCGGGGAAGTCGGGAAAAGCAGAGGGGAGATTCTCAATGTATAGAACTGTGTCCAAATAAGAAGACAATTCACTGGTGAGACTCGATTGAATTGCTTGATAATAAACCAATTTTGATTCAATATCAGCAATTGAAAACCTGGTCCGGATAAGTTCTGACTCAGCCAACGCACCTTCTTTAAACTGAAGATTTTGCCAGTCAAACATTTTGTTTGTGACTTCTAATCTTTCTGTACTGAATTGAACCTGGCTATTCACATTAATTATCTCAAGAAAGTAGGTACTGAGCCGAAAGTGAATCTGACGTTTGTAACGAGTTGCTTCAAGATCGAGTGCCTTAATATCTGCACCAATCAGGGACTGCCGATTCTTTCTAACCCTTCGAGACTCAAAAACTTGTTTAGCGGAAATTTCGATCTCATCTTGGCCAAAGTTCTCCACGACGGTTTCCAGTTCAGTACTGGGTAAGGCATGTACTATGTCGGAGCTTAACATGAGCGCTGTGCGTTGATTCTTAAAGGCTCGATTGCCGGCATCCAAAGACATTTTACGCTTGTAACCTTCATCGAAAGTTAAGTGGGTTTGGGCTATGGCTATGGTTGAGCAAATAGCCACAATAAGTATACTTTTATACATCAATTTCTCCCAAAAGAGAAGAGGGGTTTACGGTATTAGTATGGTATAAGGGTGTGAGGAGAAGCGGGTCTAAATGAGCAGAATAGTAGAGGCCAACACATCGTAGGTACTACCGATCGAGATGTCACAATCTGGGCATGGCTGGTGGTGAGATTCCTGGAGAAATTGACTAAGATTCAGAGACTGGTCAAGATGATTGAATCCATTGAATGTATTCGAACCAAGCGGAGTGGAATGTGGGTGATCGGATTCGGTGCCAGTTTTAAGATCTTCACAATATCCATGTGGATGCCATTTCATATCCGTTTGAACAGTGGAATGTTCATCAT
>JABMPR010000117.1 GCA_013202895.1 bacterium
GGGTGTGTTTTCGATTGACATTCACAACCGTTGCTCTTGGCATGATACTAACAGTCTCTTTCCCACCCGGCCAGGCATAGCTCATTGAAATCAGACATCCCGATGTTCGTTCAATGGTATTTAACAATAAGCCATAGTGACAAATACAAAGGTCCGCCGAATGCTAGGCTTAGGTCTCACGCTCGGCGGAATCATCTTAAAAAGAGGGCCCTTTCACGTTTATCAGTTTTTCAATATTAAACGTTTTTGGATGAGTACAGATTTAACAGTTGACATGACCTGTACCCATATTTGAGATCAATTGCCTTCGGGAATGCAACAAGTAGAGAATCCACGGAGCCATTGCCCAATAACATTTGCGTTGTTGTTAGATTCTTCTTTGAGAGAAATAAGCCACGTCTTTAGGACCGAATGGGAAATGAGCAGCTCCTTGATATTTGTTTCATTGCTGAATATACCCTGCACTTCTTCTATTAGCATTGTGGTTGTGAATCTATTCTCATTTGAATAAACCAGTGCATAGTGTTGGTAAGACTCAACCCGGTGTCTACCTGTCTGTGTATTAGTCATACGAAGGTTTCGTAGCTGAATGACACGGAGAATCCACGTATCCCGTGCCAGATAAGGTGAGTCTGTGCGCACTTTTACAAATGTATTATAGTGAGGGAGAACGTACATGACAGATTGTGGATGGTTTATTGCTAGTCGCACCAGATTCCTGTTCTGTCTATCATTTATTGTATACAGATATGGTATTTGGTCCCTTGGAATGGGCCTTGGCGCCTTATACTGGAATACGAGGTGCATACCATTAGGAACGTTACTGATCAAGTCATCTATTCCCGTATTAGCTTCCTGCTGCTGTTTCATCCCGACCCAAAAAGCCGAGGCACATCCGGGGCGGGACCTGATCCACGATAATACCTCAGCGCAAATATTGATTTCTAGAGTTTTTTCTGAGACTTTTCTTGAAGGCATAATCAACTATCCTCATCTAGATAACTAAGCACCAGATATGTCTAGGTCAAATTTGTAAATCTAACTGTTCTCTTTTACGATTAAACATTTCATCCAACTCATCACGCGTTACGGGTTTATCAGTACTGGCTACACGTATATAGATTATGCTGGTACCTCGTGTTAGATGTGGTTTGTTATGGCTCTCGTTAACTTCAACTACATAAACTGGTTTATCCTCCAGAACAACATGGCGAACAGTTGGTTCAATCGGAGGTTCACATCTATCACGTAATGATTGGATAAGCATATCTTCCCACCCATCCCCATAGGCACCTTGTATCCTGGCGTTATCATCGATCCCAATAAGTATCGTACCACCGTTTTTATTAGCGAAAGCTATTGCACTTTCGGCGAGTTCTCTCTTGGCATTATCGTCCTTTATGCCAGGCTTAAATTCAACGTGGCTATCCTCCCCCTGACTAATTAGCTGTTGCACGTACTGAGGAGTAAATAACTCCACTTTCACCTTAGAAGACTGTCTGTAGGGAGAAAACGTCCATTCATCTAAGATTTGGCCGTCTGACTTGCAGAGTATTCCAACATATATAAATTCTGGACTTAAACCGAAATCGATTCTATCTTCTGCTGCTACTAAGTCAAAATCTTTTTGCACTACTGTCCCCTCTTTACTTCTCGCATAGATCTTACCAACAACATCATCAGGTCTCGGCATACATACAAGAACCTTGAGTGAAACATGTTCTACCCCTAGTGTCACTTGAGTAATTCGCGCTCGATAGTCGGGAAAGAAGAAAAACACACCACTATCCCACGTATGACCACCCCTACTATCAATTCCCCAAACGTGATTGATTGCTGAAGTTCCATCTGGATATGCCGGCATTCCTTCAGCAACCAGGGGATATGATGGTGGATTGACTTGTCTATTAGCACCATAGAGAAACTGGCTACCTGGCCATTCGTTGGGGAACCACGACTCTCCGCTCGGGACCCATTGTCCAACTAGTTGTCCCGGCCCGGACCTGTCAAATCTTCCCCCCTTCAATTCAATACTTTTCTTGTCCACTAGCAGCTTGTTCTCTGATATTAGGAAGTCGACAATCTCTAACACCTCGGACGGATCCTTTACGGTTTCAAGTATTTTAAAGCTAGCATAAATCAAAGA
>JABMPR010000118.1 GCA_013202895.1 bacterium
CCAGTGCCATTTCAAGACATTTGGAATGGTAAAACCACCCCATAGACCAGTCACGATCCAGCCCATTGCACTGTGGATGCTTTGAGCCTGGGTTCCCAATAATACGCCCACTACCACAATCAGGATGCTGGCTCCATAACTCATCAGGATCACGCGTTTTTCTGTAGCGTCCGGATTGATGTAGCGTTTGTAAATATCGTTAACCAGATAAGCCGCTCCAGCATTTACAGTCGAGTCGAAGGTACTCATATAAGCAGCCAGAAGACCTGCTATCACCAGCCCCGTGACCCCGATCGGAAAGAACTCGCGGATGACATAAGGCATTAGCATTTCGAAATCAGCTCCACCCTGCATACTATTCAATTCCCCACTAAAGTAAACCAATCCCAGAACAGAAATTCCGCCTATCATGAGCCAACGCGGAATCAATGCAGCAGAGACCATACCGCTCATCATGGCAGACTCTTTAGGACTTCGGGTAGCCAGAACACGCTGCATATCGTAATTAGGCGCAGTTCCTGCCATACTGGTAAGTATCCCTTTAAACAGCATCATCATCCAGACGATGGTAAACATATTGTAGCCATCCGCTTTGATTTTCTCGGTCACTGAAGGTATCAGATTTGACCAATCCATGTTGAGTCGATATCCGAAAAACAATTGTTTCCATCCATCAGGAATAACTGCATTCAAAGCTTCGGGTGCCACATGACTCATAGCAATAAAACATATAAATATTGAGGCAATCGTGAGCATGAAAAACTGGAAAACATCAGTAATAACCACAGAAAACATCCCGCCCAGGATAACGTAAAAGGTTGTGATGCCCATGAGGATCATGGCATAGGTATCTGGTGTCCAGTCCCATGGCATAAATGCAGCAGCAAAACGCCCCACACCCTGATAGGCATAAATCAGGAAACTTATCACCGAGATCAAGGCAAAGACCACAATAGCGATTCGCGAAAGCTCGGCACCCCTGCCTTTTCCAAAACGGGTACCAATCCATTCGGCACCTGTCACAACCCCACTGCGCCTGATCCAGACGGCTAAATAGATCATAAGAAAGATCTGGTTAAAAGTCGGCCATAACCAGGGTAGCCAGGTGCCCTTCAATCCGTAAATAAATAGCATGGATACGAGCCACATTGTTCCCGCTATATCAAACATGCTGGAGGCATTGGAGACACCCAGAACATACCAGGGAATGCTTCTACCACCGAGGAAATAGGCGTCCATACCAGCGCCTGCTCTTTTCCGCAACCAAAGTCCCATAACGACTACTGAGATAAGGTAGATTACTATTATTGAACTGTCTATGAAGTGAAGAGTCATGACCCGATTGCTCCTTTATTTGTTTAACTTTTTTATCTTTTGTACGGAGATTTGATTATAGAAATCTTGCATTATATAAAAAGCTTTTTTCTTATCCCCGGATTCGCTGATCAATCCCTTTCGATTCCAATCATCTTGAATTCCAGGCAATACTCTTCGAGGCGAATGAAAATCGGTCAGGATCCAGGGGCTGGTTCCTCTGAGTTGTGGAATTCTCTGTAACATCTCAATGGATTCCTTGAAGAGATACTCCTGATATTCCTCAGTCCAGCGACTCAGGCTATCGCCGTGAAAGCCATGTAAGGCTCCTCCTCCGAATTCAGAGACAATCACAGGTTTATTCTGTTTTATGGACCAGTTGATTTGATCACATTTATCCGGTAAGCCGTCATACCAGCCGATGTATTGATTGAAACTCAACACATCTACAAAATCTGCAAACGGATCTGATATTTTCTTCGTCAACCCAAATTCGCCTTCACCATGGATTTCCAGGGCTGCGCTGATCAGGCGAGTATCGTCAAGACCCAGGGCAAATTTACGCAAATTAATCAAGAAGTTCATTCTGGACTCACTTACAGGTGTTTCATTGGCCATGGACCAGATGATGACCGCTGCACGATTCTTATCTCGGGATATAAGCTCCCCCAGCTGCTGCTGAGCAGTGGCATAGGTCTGCTCATTTTCCCAGGAGATAGTCCAATAAACAGGGTTTTCCTCCCAAACCATGATTCCCATTTCATCAGCAAGACGAAGCATATGTTCGTTATGTGGATAATGGGCCAGGCGTACATAATTGCATCCCAATTCTTTTGCCCAGCCAAGTAACATCCTTGAATCTTCAATACTGTAGGCACGTCCACCACGGATCGGATTCTCTTCGTGAATGCAAATCCCTTTGAGAAATATTGGCTTCCCATTGAGGAGTATGTCCTGATCAAGAGTGGATATACTTCGGAATCCTATATGATCTAATATTTCATCCGTATCAGTTTTGATGATCACATCATAAAGTTGAGGATTCTCAGGTGACCATAAATTTATGCGCTTGGATGAGACACTAAATTCAACACGTCCCTGCTCATCCGTGACGATCTTTTTCCGGATTTTAAGCTCCGGAATTAACAATTCTACTTTCTGACCTGTTCCATCCTTGCCATTGAGTTGTACATATCCCCTGATCTCCTGTAAAGAGTTCTTCTCCAATTGCACAAAATAATCTGAAATGAAAGTTGCAGGTAGTTCGACGATCTTAACATCTCGGGTAAGTCCCCCAAAATTCCACCAATCGGTATTCACCGTCGGTACCTCGTCTTTTTTGCGAGTATTGTCCACCTTGACCACCAGAAAGTTATCAAGCTCTTTCAAGATATCCGTGATCTCGTAGTTGAAAGGAGTGAAGCCCCCTTTATGGACACCTAATTTATGTCCATTCAAATAAACATCAGCCTGATAGTTGGCAGCACCAAAATGCACAAAAACACGGTTGCCCTGATTTTGTTTTACATGATCGAAGGACTTTTTGTACCAGATAGTGCCTTCATAGTAGTACAGCTTCTCTTTTTGGTGATTCCAGTCACCTGGTACCTTTATTCGGTCAGAAAGATCAAAATCATATTCTACACGATCCGAGGGCTGCGTTGCTTTTTGATTGGTGAAATAACCACCACTCATGGTGGGGTCAGCAGTCTCATCAAAAGGGGTGTAACGATAATTGTAGAATCCATTTTCATACGGATCTACGATATAATTCCATTTGCCATTTAGAGTAGAGGTCTCGCGGTTGTAGATATTCTGGATTAATAGATCAGACCCAAAGCCACATCCAAACATCACAAGGCTGATAATTAATTTTTTCATATACTTATCATGATTCTTGTAATAGCCTGAATGACACGTAGTTACCTCACATTAGTTAAATACAATTCGATCGATATTGAAGGGTGGGATTGAAACAATACTCAATTTGAGTATTTGTTCTCCCGCAGGGATTGTCATTGAAATGCTAACAGGCACCAGTGTATCCCAACTACCTGTCGATGTTACTTGCAGAGTACTCGTGGGTAATGTCCCCACATTAAAGCTCAAGCTACCTCCACTTGTGGTTGATGCAACATAAGTCGTTATCACATAGGTTCTTGTGCTTGGCACATCAATGCTATATTCAAGCCACTCGCCTGATTCTACATAGGCTATTTGAAATCCTCCATCGTCTCTTGCTTCGATATCCACACCTTCCAGCGGTCGGTATGCCCCAGAAACATTGGCAGATTCAGAATCATGATAGGCAATCCCCTCGCCACCATAGTCAAAATCCTCTGCCTGAATGGTTCCTGGAATGATTGCAGGACTGCCATTGAAGGGAGATCTGGTTGAGGTTCCGCCTGCCGTTGCGATTCTAATTGGGTATGAATAATAGTCATTCGAATTGTCCATCTCTGCTATTACTCGATAAGTATATGAATGCCCTTCTGAAACATTTGCATCCAAATATTCTAGGGCGGCTTGATCCAGCTGGGCAATGACTTCAAAAAGGCCATTATCCACTGTTCGTTCAATGACTAAACTGGAATTATCTGTCGTGCGATTTTGCCATGATAAATGTATACTAGACTCATCAAGCATATCCACGTTCAATAAAGTCGGTCCCTCCGGGTAGGTATACAGCAGAATATCTTTAACTTCCGGCCAGGTTCTTGCCTCACGATTATAAATGCCAAAATTGCCGCCATCATCCCAGGCCTGAAAGACGATCTTATGTTTGACACTCTGCTCAACAAAGGTGTAATAATGGAACATGCGGGAGTTGTAATCGCAGGCATGCACTGCCCCAAATTCACTGATCATAACCGGGATATCATTGGCAGCAGCCCAGTCAGCAGCCTGTTCGAACATAGCGGCAATGGAAGCGTAATCATTGGGAGATCCCCAGGTCCCCTCTGCCTCGCCACCAAAACGCCATGGATCATATGAGTGCCAGTACGCCATGAGATAATCATCTTCTGGAATAGCTGCATCCATCATTGTATTCAGGTTTGACCATTCATGTCCTGAAAAAATAACTATGCGGGTGGGATTTGTCTGACGAATGATTGGTAATATCCTGAGATTGAGGTCATTTATCTGTTCCAGTGTGAGCCCATATGGTTCATTTATTATTTCAAAAAGAAGTTTTTCAGATCGATTTTTGAACCTCTGGGCTATCTGAGTCCAGATGCTGTCAAATCTGGCTTTGTTGAAGTCAGAATAATCATCTTTCAGCCAGCCCTCATGGTGGGCGTTCAAAATGATGTATAAACCACGCTCCAGCCCCCAATCAATGACTTGTTCTACACGGAATAGCCAAACCGGGTCAATGGTGAAGGGTGGAGTCGCTGAGGTATGGCTCCCCCATTTAACAGGAATTCGAACACAGGCAAACCCCGCATCTTTGTAATCATCAAAATAGTATTCCTGGGCCGGACCATTATTCCAACCACCTTCTTCATCTGGTTCCAGGGTATTTCCCATATTAATTCCGCGGAGCATTTCAGCGGCGGCTTGTTGTGGTGTTGGCGGGCCACTTGTCGTATCAGGTTCATTGGGAGTCTGTTTTTCCTCAGAACAGGAAAATATGAGCAAGCCAAATATTATACTAAATATAACTGGTTTCACGTTTTTACTTTGACTCACAAGCAGTTCACCTACTCAGTGACCAGATTGAATTTAGATAATAACAAATCGTCATCATTTGCTGATGACCCAACCATAAGATGAAATTCACCTGCTTCAGCTCCAAAACCCAGATCTTGTTTCCAATATGCCAAATCTGATTCGCTTAATTCAAAGACAACTCTGGTACTTTCACCAGGGTTTAGCTCGATTCTCTGGTATCCAATCAATTCTTTAACGGGACGTGTCAAACTGCCGAATCGGTCACGGATATATAGCTGAGCCGTTTCAATCGCTTTGGAATTACCTGTGTTTTGGAGCGTACAGGAAGCAGTAAGCGTTTCACCGGATTTCATTTCGCGGCTGGATAACTCTAGTTTAGAATATTCAAATGTAGAGTAGGTCAGGCCAAAGCCAAAATCAAATAGCGGTGTATAATCCGCATCGAGATAATATGAAAGATAGGCAATAGGGTCCTGCGGTGTTCCCTGAGGAATGCCCAGCATATCTTTTGTTGCAGGTCTTCCAGTATTCATGTGGGCATAATACAGGGGAATCTGGCCCACAGTCCTGGGGAGAACTACTGGTAATCTAGCTGTAAATTGCGACTTACCCGTGACAAGATCGACCAGGGCAGGACCACCCATTGTTCCAGGATGCCAGGCATATATAACTCCCTCACACTCAGAGATATACTCAGTTATAGTTAAAGGTCTGCCAGCCATAATTACCAACACAATTGGAGTCTTGGTCTTGATTATTTCAGCTATTAATTCAGCCTGTGCACCTGGTAAACTTAAAAAAGCCCTGTTGTGAGCCTCGCCGGATAACAATTCATCTTCGCCGACAAAAACGAAAGCTAGATCAGCCTTTTTTACGGCTTTGACTGCTTTGCGAAATCCTGAGGTGCTGGTACTTCGTGGATGTTCGAGACCGGCGACATATTCAATCTTCAGATTGGCAGATTCAATAACTTTGAAGGCTGCCAAAGGGGTGATGGCATCTTCTCCTCTTCCATCTGGAGCCCAGGTACCTATCTGTGCATCACCATCATCTGCCAGTGGACCTATTATAGCAATCCGCTTCACACTGGGTTGAATGGGCAATACCTGACCCTCATTTTTTAGCAGTACCATACTTTCTGCGGCGAGTTGACGGGCAGTCGAAAGATGGTCAGCGTGTAACAATACCTGCTTGTCTTCAGCAGGTGGATAAGGATTTTCAAATAATCCCAACTTTATTTTTACACCAAGAATATTGGCAACCATTTCATCGATGAGTTTGATGTTTATGGCACCTTCATTAACCAATTGCTCCAGATACATTTGGTAACTATGGGAGACCATTTCCATGTCCACACCTGCAATTGCTGATTTCAAAGCTACATCAGCAGTATCAACACAAAACCCATGCAGGATCATTTCCGTCATGGAAGTCCAATCACTGACAACAAAGCCATTAAATTTCCATTCGTCACGAAGAATCTGTCTTAAGGTGAAAACATTGGCAGAGGCAGGAATCCCATTGAGATCATTAAATCCAGTCATCACTGTGGCCACCCCAGCTTCAACAGCGGCTTTAAATGGTCGTAGGTAAACGTTTCTAAGATACTGCTCCGGGATCCAGGTTGTGTTGTAGTCTCGGCCCCCCTCCGCTGCACCATAGCCCACATAATGCTTGGCACAAGCCGCTATTGTGTTTGGATCATCAAGATTATTTCCTTGATACCCTTCCACCATGGCCTTTGCCATTAATGTTCCAAGATAAGGATCTTCACCGGGAGATTCGGCAATGCGACCCCAGCGAGGATCGCGGGAAATATCCAGCATGGGCGAAAAGGTCCAATGAATTCCCATTTGGGCAGCCTCCCTGGCAGCAACTGCGGCAGCGGCTTTCACTAATTCGGGATTCCAACTGGCCGATTGTGCCAGAGGAATCGGAAATATAGTACGGTAACCATGGATGACGTCACGGCCAAATATGAGTGGGATTCCCAAACGAGATTCATCAACTGCAATTTGCTGCAAACGCTGTTTGCTTTCACGATCTCCAGCATTTAGAAATGAACCAACCATGCCATTGCGTACATCCGACTCTGAGACATCCCGGTCCTGTGAACCCAAATTATATTGTGACATCTGCCCTACCTTTTCGGCGAGGGTCATTTTTTCCAACAGGGCATCAATTCTTGCTTGATCTGTTGGTACACCTAACAGGCATTGAACCGCAAATAGATTTATAATGAGAACAATTTTAGTAAGTGATGGATCTAAAAGAGTCATTTGACTCCTCCTATGGCCAGTATGTTCAGATTGTTGAAATCAAAAAATATTCTTGAAATCAGGTTTAGCATTCGTGCTATAATTAGATTCAAGTGGTAAGTGAATCGTCAGAGTAGAGATTAATTTTGCTCACATTTTGGATTTGTGAGAGTGCATTTACAAACTGTGCGCTCTGTTCATAATTTTTTAACGTGATATAATAGGAGATTTCAAAATCAGAATTATTACCCAGAGAACGAACGTTAATCAACTTATAATGCTGACAATAGGTTTCGATAGAAGCTAGATAAGGAGGTCTGTCTCCTTTGTAGTCGCCTCCGAAAGCAAATTGCAGCACGTTTTCAGCATGCCGAATTGCCCCAAACTTGAAGATTTTCATACTTACCAGAACCATACCAATACCAATGGTCCCAAGTAAAGCAACCGCAGTCAGTCCAACTCCAGCCGCCAATCCAACCGCCAGCGAGAAAAAGATAAAGACGATGTCCATGGGATCTTTAACAGAGGTCCTGAATCGAATGATCGACATGGCACCCACCAAACCAAAAGCACGTGCCAGGTTATTCCCGATAACCATTATAACGATGGCTGTGATCATGGATAGCACGACCAATGCTTTTGAAATACTCCGGGAATACCCCGTACCGCCAAGAGTCCATTTATAAGTCTGAGCCACCATTAACCCACAGATCAGGGCGATGAACATGTTAAACAGGATGTCCCCAGTGCTGATTGTGGAAATCATGATGTTTCGTAAATCTTGAAGAAGCATAAAGTTACTTTCTAATAATAATAGCTGGCAATCACTTCATTTGTCGTGCAATTTCTTGTTCCCTGATAGTGGGCATCAAGACCATGACAGTATTTTGAGTAGGCTTGGCGCTTGAGGTTGTGATTTTGTATAATTCTTCTGAACCATTTAGGCGTGGGCAGCTCGGATTTGAACTCTAGAACAAATTCTCTATCCAAATACACCTTAAAATTATCATCTGAGTAGAGTTCTTCGATGCTTGGAAACATTTTTGATCTAATATTGCAATCGAAGGTAATGCGATCTGAATGATTAAATTTCCCAATATAGGCTTCACGATTGTAAGTGACTATATTCAGTGGTATCAAAGATTTACGCCGCAAATGGAACAAAAATCTTTCAGCACTCTGACGACTTTTGGGGAAATCTGGTCGGTGAGGGAAATATCGTTCAAGGTTTCCGCTTTCCAGAAAATCTTCCAATTCATTAAAGCGGATTGGTGCTCTGTCTTTTGAGATAAAATCATTGGTTTTGCGTTTGATTTCCAAAAAGACATCACTATCAGCTCGTTGATGATTGTAGCCACGGATCCTTAGTTTTTTGCGGATCTGGATTCCCGCAACCTTTTCATAATAGTCCTGAAGCCCAAAGGTGTCAAAATAGATCGATCGGATTTCGTAGCGATTAGAGGTCTGGAGGGCTCGGTGGTTGTCCTGGCGCACGTGAGTCATGATCTGCTTTCGTATTACCGAAATCAAATTCATTGGAATCACAAATTTATGTTCCTGTCGTCCGGGCAAGGTTTATTAAATCCCCAACAAACTTTGTATCATGCTTAAACCAGTTCTCGCTTTAATTCCGAATTTTACATTAATCATTTTTCCACTTGGGAAGCCTGGAGTTTGATTCTCAAAAACAATGCGGTAGAGATTGAATTCTGCCCCTCCGCCCTCTACTAGCTGATCAAGCCTGGTTACCTGATCAAGTTCAATATCTAAACTCTGGGTTGCGCTTTCTGCTGTGACCTGTTTAATAAGGTCCATGGATTCTGAGAGTGAGCTGTTTACAGGGACATAAATCACCATTGAATCCATATCTGATACTGTCATTAAGGTATCACGGTTATAAGGAAATGAAAGATGCCCCTGGAAGGGAGCAGTAAGGACCATTTGATTCATCAGTTCCTGGGTCAAGCCAATTTGTGCTTCTTTCTCATTTATGCGAGCTTGAATCACCTTTAATTCGCTGGATTGTGCGCCACTTAGGGCAGAGCCTAAATCAGATTCTGCAATGGACACTTTGATTGCATCCAAACGCTCTTGACGGGCTTCCTGATCATACTCCTGCTGGGAAATAATAGCAGAGTTCAACAATCCCTGCGCTCGATTTGTCTCTTTTACTTGTTCAGCATGACGCGCTCTGGCATAATCAACTCGGCTACGAGCAGCTGCTATCACGGTTTCTCGGCTACCTGATCGCAAGAATTCTAAAGAAGCATTCAATTCCTGCAAGCTCCCCGTGAGAGATAAAAGTCTTTCCTCATAGGCGCTGGAGTGCATGATACCG
The DNA here is from genome assembly GCA_013202895.1 of bacterium. GTDB lineage: Bacteria > Fidelibacterota > UBA8477 > UBA8477 > JABMPR01 > JABMPR01. The sequence continues at coordinate 9,586 of JABMPR010000118.1, forward strand.
AGGGTATCGCCTTTTTCAACAGATCCTTCCCTAAGTCCCTGAGCCGCCTGGATAAATGAGAATAGCTCACCTCTTTGAGGAATAAAATATTTCTGGTCCTGTTTCTGGTTTGTCCGATTATCGATCCCTAGACTTTCATGGGAACCATTTCCCGAAGCCACAAATACCCACTCCCGCATGGGAATAACACGCCCCGGTAAAGTGATCTGGCTGGGGATAGGTATTAGAATCAAAGCAAATAGCACAACACAAACGATTGCAATTGTAATTTTACGTTCCATAATTAATTGTTTCAAATTCAAATTGATCGTCCTCTATATACTTTGATGCACTAAGGCAGATAAATCATTTTTTTTGACTGCTGGTATTCTCCAGACACTCCACGATAGACATAAACTCCTGCAGGTACAGCGACTCGATTGTGATCCATTCCGTCCCATTGAATATCAGCATTATCACTTTCTGCCGGAATAGTATAGCTCTTGATAGTACGACCTTTTAAATCAATAATATCGAGTTTGATTTCTTCAAATGAAAGCGTTTGTAACGGGATCGTAGTTCCCCCGTTAAAAGGATTGGGGTAATTTTGGCTCAGTTGAAATTGATTTGGGAATTCGGTTTCAGTCTGGGCTGAATCTAAGATAAATTCCATATTTCGAATGTTGAATCCATTTTCAACAATCTCTAATTTCAGTTCGTGCTCCCCAGAACTAATATTTAAATCATTCAGATTAACAATTTCCCAGGTTTGCCAGCCACCTGTCACAGGTGTGTGAGGGATACTGGTCAATAAAGCCTCGTCCAAATAGAAATCTATCGATCCAGCGGATAATCCTGCTATTTCAACAGCCAAACTATAAATGCCATTGTACTCGGCAACAAATGTATATTTCATCCACTCACCAGCCTCGGTAAACCCAACATTGGGAATGTTGCCGCCATCGTTATCTTCAAGATCAACGCCATCGTTGCGGTAGTTGTACCCTCGGTTCCAGGGATAGTCGCCTTGCCAGTCAGGTCTTTGCCAATCTGCATCGCTATAGGCAATGCCCTGACATCCCAAATCGTAATCCGCAGCCAGAATATCACCAGGAATGCTGTGATTTTTAACTGGTTTATTGATCACCCCAAATTCTGGATCAAAAAGAGAGGGTATGACGCCAGGGCGATAAATGCAATTTTCTGTTCTTAAATTTTCAGCCTGTGACATTAAAGCAGCCGTGGCAAAGGCAACACTTGGTTGTTCGACACTTCCATTCCAATAGTTTATAAGCTGTTGAAATCCCGGAGCCATCGGCGCTGAATGAGGACTTGTTATCGTTGTTATTTTCTTGTGGGTCCACCAGCACCAGCCAATATCATGTGCTTCAAATAATTCTATAGCATCGCAAAACCAGGCATTCGAATTTTCACCAGATTCACCCATCCAGATAGGGACATTCCAGGCCCCTCTGAGATTGATATAAGTTTGGATTGAGGCCTGGTTATTCACACTCCAATATTTGTGAAAACTATATGACATGTTTACATCGAATGGCGGTGTTAAACCTGAAAAATCAGTAGCGTACCAATTCCCTTCGATAAAAATGATATGATTGTTATCGAATTCTCTAACAGCATCTCTGATGCGCACATACAGTGCACGTAAATCCTGACCAGTAACACCCTCCGGTAACACTGGCTCATTCAGGAGGTCATAGCCACCAATCATTGGCTCATCAACATACCTCTCAGCAATTGCGGACCATATGGCTACCGTATGTACCTTGTTGGATTCTTCCAGCCACAGGCGCGCCGTTCCATCACTATCGCTGATAGGTCCACCATTCTGGCCTCCCGGTGCGCAATGCATATCAAGGACCAGGTGCATATTTGCCTCTGTACACCATGCCAACAAAGAATCAGTTACTTCAAATCCCCAGTCATCCCATTCACCCAGTACTGGTGAAAACATTTTATAGTGAAAGGGCATTCTAATGTGATCAAAACCCCATTCACCAAGTTGAAGGATATCTTCGCGAGTAACATAATTCTGGTGATAAAGCTCATAAAATTGATCAGCGATGGTTTCCCCCACCACACCAACAATTTGTTCTCTGATCGTTGTGGGAGACCCAAAACCTGGAGTGTGGAGCATATAGCCTTCGGGGACCAACCAGCCACCCAATCCCATACCGCGACGCAGAACAGGGTTACCCTCTGCATCAACGATCGTACGTCCTGAAGCATGCACGAAGGCATTCAGAGGCATAGATAGACCAATAAGAAGTAAAAGAAATATTTGCATACGTTTCGTCATTATTTAAAACCTACAAAATGATTAGACCCTGATGGTTTCGATAAATACTCATGGGGTCTTATTTTAACATTAAAACCTTCTGACTTGCACGCCCAAGTGTGGAAGTTACAGAAATGAAATAGACTCCACTGGACAGGAGTTCATTATTCTGATTACGACCATCCCAGCTAAGCACCTGACTAATTGAATTGGTTTGCACTAATGTTGTTGAGAGTAGAATTTTACCTGAAGTATCAAATATTTGAAACACAAGGTCTTCACCAGGGGGAACCTCTAGACTCAGATTCGTGCTCGAATTAAAGGGATTCGGCCAGGCCTCAGACAGTCGTAATTCATTCGGCTGTGATATCTTGACATGGTCAACTGGCAATGATGGACCATGGTAACCCTGCTCAGTCGGAGTTGTCATACACAGAATCATGTAGCCATCCTGAAAAACGACATTTGCATAGGTGAAATCCACATTATTACCATCCCAGGTATGGGTTGCTTTTTGCCAGCGGGTGGTATTCCAGGAATCAAAATCGTCATGCCAGAGTTCCTGGAAATCATTGTTTGTACCAGCATTGCCAGTGCCTGGCACATACTCATAGTATGTTATCCAATCATAAAAAGCATAAACAGGAAGATCTGCAGGATCAAATGGGCCAACCCAATCTATGTAGTCAGGTTGCCAGATATTCATCATAATTTTCTGGAAGCGATCTAATTCACTAATATGATCCCCGGTTTGTGAATAAAATTGTGCCCCATCTATAAACCAGGCGACATAATCTGGTGTCCATTCAAATGCATATGTATGAAAACTCTGAGCAGGATTAAAGGGTATATTCACAAGCTGCTCGTGACTTACTGACCAATCGGTAATGGTGTTAAATTGTACCCGATTTGGGTAGCGACCAAGAAATTCAATATCAATCTCGTTCCAGACCTCCAATCCACCACCACCAAGCTCGTGGTAGGTAAACAGCGATGAGACAACGCCAGAATGCGGTGCGGACTGCATATGCACCTCAAATCTTCCGTATCGGTATGTCAGGAAGGTGCGCAACTCACCCCCACGGTAAGCTTTGGCAATGCCAGAATCACATAATAGACTTAGTAAGATAAGTGCAGTGAAATATTTGAAAGATAATTTGGCTGTTGGTAGCATGTCCCCTCAGATTATTTATTTTAGCAATACAAGCTTTCGGCTCTGTCGAAATTTTTCTGAATCCAGCATCACAATGTAAACACCAGAGGAAAGATCATCTGCATTTAAAGCAAGCTTATATTGACCGCCTTCAAGGTTTCTGGATGCCAGTTTTCGAACCATTGCTCCCCGCATATCGTAAAGCGTTATGTCCACCCAGGCAGGTTGAGGAAGCGTAAATTTAAGCTGGGTCTCTGAATTAAATGGATTCGGATAAATTTGAGAGAGGAAGTAATCCTCAGGAATTTGCTTATTCTCTATTCCAACAAAATACTCGCCGTCAACTTGGATGGCATTTATTACCGGTCCAGAGTAAGTATACCCACTTCCATATGTTGTGGCAGCACATAAGAAATCCAGGCTGCCATCATTGATTTCCCATCCGGAAAGTGTTAAGGTAAAAACTCCCGTGTTGCCCGCTTCAGCAAACACATCTAAATCGGGAATCACCAATGAATCTTCAACATACACTTCAAATATCCGTTCCCCGACCCCATCATAAGCATGTTCAGCGAAATGGAGTTGAATATTAAATAATCCAGGGGCCAGTCTAACATGGTAACGGGAAAATCGATTTAAGGAGCTGGCCATTACAGAATCAAGATCAGTATCCACAAGATCGGGATATGAACCGGCCAATTGGTAATTTCCACCCTCATGTCCATACTCTACTGCATGTGACCACACCTGGTCAGCCAGAAATCCTTGGGTACCAGGTCCTGCACAATCAATATTGATGGGCAATGCAAGCGGATCTGGCATTGTAATCGTACAAAAAGTTCCCATCTGTGTGTTTACAGGTGAAGCCAAATCTCGTAATCCCAACGCGAAGACATTAGCTGAGCCCTCCAGGTCAATTTCGTCAACCAGAATGCTTACAGTACGCTGATCGCTTTGCAAAAATACCGATTGAATGCTAGCCCCGGTGATCGAGTAGGTTGTCGTCGCATTGGCGGTAAAGGGATCCAGCTCTTCACTAAATCGAACCACAAGGGAATCTGACGAAAATGCTCTGGCCCACAGGGCATGTGGCGGATTATTGTCGGTCAACCCAGCTCCTGAAGGCAGGGTAAGACATAAAATCATATAACCATCTTGATATACTATATTTTCTTCAACCATGGTGGCAGTGTTGCCATTCCATGAATGGCCATCAATTTTTTCCCAACGTTCAGAATCATATTCATCAAAATTATCTAACCAGACAGGTGAAAAATCAGAATTACTACCAACTGTTCCCTCTCCTGGGGTGTAGGCCGCATAAGAAACCCAATCGTAGTACGAAAATCTGGGAAGTATGCGATCATCAATTATGCCAACCCAATCCGCAAAAACAGGTGTCCATATATTCATCATTAGCCTTGATGATTCCGAAAGATGGTCAATATGCCCGCCGGATTGTCGATAAATCTCAGCACCATCTACAAACCAGGCCACATAATCAGGAGTCCATTCCATGGCATAAGAATGGAAATCACGATGGGCGTCAAATGCCAGGGGGTTTTGTCTAAGATGAGAACCGTTTTCGTCGATGACATTGACATCAACATTATCGTTCCAGCGACCGAGTATTTCAAAATCAATTTCAGCCCAATCGTTGGCAGGAGTCGAATCGTTGTAAGTGAAAAAACTGGCTAAGAATCCATCCCCCTGATCAGGATTAATACTGGCTTCAAAACGGCCATACTGAAAACGTTCCAGGGTTCTTAGTTCTGCACCCCGATAATTTTGCCCACAACTATTACCCACTCCCACGATGAGAATCATACTTATAATCAGAGACATCTGTTTCATCCTATTCATTAGCTATCCTCCTTTGACCGTAATCGAGATAATTATCTGTGGTTAAGCGTGGAAATGCTGGAACAGATAGAGGAAATGGAACGTTTCTGGTGCTCACCATCATGGGAATATTACTCAATTTGAGAGACTCAAACATATCAGTGTCAATCTGGATCACAGCTGAGTATTTCGTCTGGAGTGAATCGATGAGTGGATTTAAGTGATCCTCTATTATCTGGGTTTCACTACCTACGGAGACCAGAAGGCTGGAGTCAAGGTTGGCCTCCAGGTAATCATTTCTCGCCTGCCGGCTGACATAGTAATCAACCCATATCTGAGTTGCTTGAACGACATTTGGAATTTTATCATAATCCAGATCATAGGCCTCCCGGGTGAGGTAATCGTCCCGTATCAGATCTGCCATGGCATATTTTAATTGCTCAGGAAATTCTTTATTGCTCATCTTTCTTTTGCGGAACACCAGGGGATGTCGCTTTAAATACGCTTCAAATTGATCCACCGTCCAATTTACCCCATCCACCTCAAATAGAATCTCATTTCCATCGATTTCTGGAAAATCTGTCAGATCCTCATCAAAAATATGTTCTTCTGCTTTCCAGACAGCTTTATTCAACATTTCTCTTTTTTCGGCGTCAGTTTTAAGATAGAGCTGATTAGCAATCTGAGCATAAGCAAAAAATACAGGTTTATTGAGATGCATTTGTTTACCAGCCATGATATTGGCTACATACTGCCGATATTTTGCATCTGCCTTACGCTCAATCAAACGTTCTCCAACATCAGACCAGCGTTGTCTTAGCTCAGTATCTGTTACAGCCGGACGATCGATCCAGGCGCTGATTTTAAGTACCAGGTATTGTCCACTATCTGTAGCCAGGGGGCCCAGGATTTCATTCTTTGAGTGACCTTGATTGAAGAGTGACTCCCAGACCACATCTTCTTCGCGATCAAACCATGTCAGACTGCGTGAGGGGATGCTGTCCGATCCAAGTATTGTAGTTGCTATGGTTTCAAAATCATAGCCATCCTGGATAGCCTTTGTCCAGCCGGAAGCTGCCAGGCTATCTGGTAAGGTAACAAATTGGAGCTTGTAGGTACGTCCAGCCATGCGATATGCCTGACGCTGTTCGATGCTATCTATGACCACCTGATCACTTCCCTGGACCTTCTTTAACCATTGGCGCATGGTCTGCTCTCTACGACCAAGAATGTAGGCTTGAAATTCAATATTGGTATCAAGGGGGGAGAATTGTGTTTCCAATGCCAGCAGCTTCTCTGCTATGAGACTATTCAAGACGATTTTCCGATGAATATAATTATCGCCGGCACAAAAATCTGGACGCAGTGTGTACTCAGCTCGCCTTAAAAAGTCTTCCTTGGTAATCACCCTATCCCCAACCATCGCAAGAACTTCACCAGCGATTTCGGGTTTTTTCTCACATCCTGCAAAAATGAATAAAGCCACCCCAATACATACCATTGGGATGGCTTTTTCAAAAGAAATCAGCATAAGCTAAAAGTTTAGACTGATGGTATAGGCATGGGTTCTACCCATTATACCGACTTCCTTAAAGGCATAGTCAATCTGAATGGAACGATTGCCAATCAGGAAGAGTTCAAGACCTCCTCCACCAGTAAGACCAAATTGGGAATCTTCAAGGAATAGAGACTTATATCCACTGCGCAGAAAGAATCTACCTGTATTTGATACTCGAAGGGCGTATTCCCCTCCAAAATTGACAGATTCAGCGTTATTATTGGGATGCAGGGCATCCACTGCCAGTGTAACAGTCTGGGTCCTTGATTGCAGGGGCTGATATGATAAGCCAATCCGGAACATGAGCGGGAGTTCCCACTCCTGAATCCGAAACTGACCAATGACAGCGCCAAAGTTACCATCTTCATTCAATGATATATCAATGGGTTGAATGATATCTATACCATCATATTTCATGCGTGTGCCATAATTGGAGATACTCATGCCAATATTTAGTCCATTGCCCTTCTCCTTAGTCGGTGAGAAAAATTGGGTTTTTACTATAACACCCAGATCAAGGGCAAATGCGGAGGCACTCTCATGCCAGATTTGAGAGTTAATCAGTTTAGCCGTAGCACCAAAGGAGAACCAATTGGCTATCTTTCTGGCATATGAGAGTCCTGCCGCAAATTCATTTGCAGTAAATTTTTCACCTGTCCCATCCTGGTTGGCCAGATTGGTTACATCCATCTCTCCATATCCAATTTGAGTCATAGAAAAGGCGAAAGTTCCAATTCTGGGTAACACAACTGCACCACTGGTGAAAACTGTATTTATGTCTACCAACCAGGGTTGGTACATTAATGTAAATGAACTTTTGGGTAGATAGGCCGTTGCTGCCGGATTCCAGTATACTGAGGATAAATCTCCAGTCACAGCTACATATGCCTCCCCCATGGCGGAGGGTCGACTACCCATTCCAATTTCAAGAAAACTGGCTGTTGTTGAACCATATCTATTGATCAGTTCTCCAAATGTTGGAGTAATAATGACCAGTGTGAGGAGAATCGATATGATTATTCTTTTCATGATATCCTCCTACTTGATCACGGCAAATTTGCCGGTTCTGGTTTCACCCGTACGGGTGGATTCGATATGATAAAGATACATACCTGCAGCGATCTCCAATCCTTCTCTTGTAAGCATATCCCAGTGGACTATACCATTCTCTGGATCAGCATTTTCAACATCGATGCGATCAATCAGAGTGCCACTCACAGAAAAGATATGAATGGTGCACTCAGCCGGAATATGCGTAAACATTAGCTTGCGGCGTTGGTTCAAGGTTGGATTTGATACTGCAGTTTCCATCATGTTTGTTACGATATATGGATTGGGCACCACTTTGATACTATCCATTTTTGTTCTCAGGTGTGTAGCATCCAGTGAATCATCAAAATTGACGGCAAAACGAATGGAGTCAGTAAGATAAAATGATCTATTAAACTTGACCCTATAGACATCACCTGCTTCAGGATAATCAGTGGAATCAGTAAAACGAATGGTGAAGGCAGTGCCTCTCCAGCGTTTACCAATATCGTCCGGTGGTCCGACCAAGATTTCGTCCACAAAGGGATTATATAGACTATCTCCATTTAAATCGGATACAACCATATCAAATTTCTCATAAAATCCTGAAGTATCCGTAAAACTGGTGTTCTGGACATAAAAGTCAAATGATTGTTCCCAGAGGGCAATTGAATAATCAGAAATTTTAGTATTATTCACATCCCTGGGAGAACCACTCTTGATATTGGCGACATAAGGAGATTCTGGACCGGTAAAGATGATCTCATAATCCCAGGCCAGTAAACGCGATTCAAGTGATGTGGGTGTGATAAGCATGGAGCCATCCCCTACCAGCCAGGTGGATTTGCTGTAGCTATATGTGGGGATTTGCGAGCCAGCATCGATAGCCAGTTGGAGTCCATCAAATACATCTGAAGTCACACCTGTAGGGTTTAATGCCCAAAAATCATTATAGCCCCCATCATCGAGGAGAGAATCCCCTTGGGTGAATACCATGTTTTTTCCGGCATAACCTTCCGAATTCTCACTATAAACAAAACGATTGCTATCGGTCTCGTTGAAGACGCTAAAACTACTGGTAGTATAAAAAAGATCATGTTCGTAGGCTGACGAATTGACTTTAATGGTATCTATTCCAAAGGTAACCACATAGGAATGATTTTTTCTAACCGAAGCACTTGCCAGTATCTCAGGTATAACTGTACCTGTCCCAAGATTATTTAAACCTTCCTCCTGAGCAATTTCTGGTGGGATGTAACCGGCTGCGTTCTGTCGTGGAGTCATGATGGCAACATTTTTACCATAATTCCGCACGGCTTCCGCCTCATCTAATTCGATAACAGCATTGTTCTCTGAAGGTGAAATTCCCGGACCCAGATTGGGTGCTCCAAAGTCGTAGGCGACCACGGCATAGTAGTAAGTCCGTCCATTCTCCACATTATTATCAATATAACGGTGAGTAATACCAGTATTGTTCCCGAGATAAAAAG
>JABMPR010000119.1 GCA_013202895.1 bacterium
AGTCGGAGTAGGAGTAGGAGCACCAGGTCCTCTTGATGACAAACATGAGGTGGTTTTGGAGACACCAAACACACCTATCATTCAAAATTACCCGCTGGTTGCAAGACTGCAGGACCATTTCGATGTCCCGGTCAAAATGAATAATGATGCCAACGTCTTTGTGCTGGGTGAGGCTATCTCCGGCGCAGGTGCTGGTGAAGATTATGTCTATGGTATCACATTGGGTACCGGCTACGGCCATGGGTTTGTGTGGGAGAAACGGATTCTAAGTGGGGCGCATGGGACTGCAACTGAATATGGCTTGGCCCCCTACAATGATGGGACTTTTGAAGATTACGCTTCTGGCCCTGCCCTGGAACGCAATTATAAAAATATTGCCGGGAAAGCTAAAAGTGGGTTAGAAATATTTGAATTGGCTCAAATCGGTGATGCCAACGCACTTGCAGCCTGGAGTCTACTTGGTCGATCCGTGGGACATTCCCTGGTTTATGTTAATCACCTGTTGGATCCAGGAATTATTGTGATTGGCGGTTCCCTGGCAAGTGGATTCGATTTTTTTATTGGTGCGCTGAGAGAAGTTGTTGACGCACATCTTTTTTCAAATCAGCTGGGTCGTATCAGAATAGTACCGGCTGAATTGGGGGACGCAGCAGCCGTAATTGGTGCAGCATCGCTTATTATGTGAACCAGAATTCAGTATCCTCCGCAAGCCAAACTGGATTTACTTCAAGGTTCTGATCTCTGAGACGCTTATAGCCTGGCTTGATTCCTTGAATTTTACAGTCAATCAATGCTTTTGCTCAAAAAAATAATAGCGACTTAGATATCATGCAGCTTTCAACCCGAACTGTCAGAAATCCTATAAAATTACTACTCACCGGCATAATCGACCTGATCTATCCTCCTTTGTGTCTCAACTGTGAACAAAGATTGAATGATAATGAAGACCAGCTCTGTGATACCTGTCTCGACGGATTCAAATTGCTTGGTAAAGTGCACGATGATTTTTCAGTTCCTGGAAAAATTTATATTAATTCGGCCTGGGCTCTTTTCGATTTTGATAAAGCTTTTCAGAACTTGATCCACCATCTAAAGTATTCCAGACGTCGAAAGCCAGTTCAGGTAGTTCTCAATCATTATAAAAAACAGATTCTGACTCAACTGCCACAGAACAGTATTGATTATGTAATATCGATTCCACTGCATCTCAGAAAGTTAAGGGAACGCGGGTATAATCAAGTAGATGACATGAGCCATTGGTTGGCGAAACATCTTGAATCTGAAATTGGTAATCATTTCGTTGAAAGAACGAAATATACCCAAAGCCAAACCCAATTGAATGCTGCCGAACGTCAACAGAATGTCACGTCAGCCTTTGCAGTCAAATCAGACTCTGAGATTATGGGAAAGCATATCCTGCTTGTAGATGATGTGCTAACAACTGGTGCCACAGCAAATGCACTAGCCCAGGTATTAGATGCCGCTGGGGCAGCCAGGATTGATCTGATTACCTTGTCTACGCCCCAGAAGGGGAGTACTTGACTTGGACCGGTTTTTGTAGTAACCTGATGCTGAGTTACTATGAGATATGAATTTATTAAAACACAATAATAACAACATTTTAAATTATTAATACGGAGATTTTGGCATGAAAACCTACGACAGTCCCCCGCACCTAAATACCTCACGCAGGTTTGCGGATAATCTTTCCAGTGCCCATGCACTGACCCTAAAAGCAAAACTTGGAGAAAAGGGTAACGTCATGGGAACTGCCTATGCACTTCCCGCCTTCAATATTACAACTTTTCAGGGCATTAATGCTGCCTTTGAGGCATACGAAACACTCGGCTCCTCAGGTTTACTGGCACTTTCTAACAGCGCCTTAAAACATTTTGGCGATGGCGATCCCATAACCGGTTTGGAAGTAGCCTCCGCTTATATCATAGCCCGGGCAAAAAGATCAAGCGTTAGAGTTGCCACTCATTTGGATCATGGTGACTATACAACAGAAGCAGGTCGCAAAGTCGTTCAAGGGGCTGTCCAGCATTTGACCAGTGTGATGGCTGACAATTCTACTGATCATGCCAATAAAAAGGCGCGCTCCCTTGAGGAGAACATTGGTTACACAAGGGAAGTAGTCAACATGGCTCATCCCCTGGGTGTTTCTGTTGAAGGTGAACTGGGTGTTCTAGCCGGTGAAGAAGATGAAGATACTAAATCAGAGATTTCAACCTATACCCAGCCAGATGAATTCGAGCAACTTATTACTGAAACAGGGGTATTAA
>JABMPR010000010.1 GCA_013202895.1 bacterium
CCTGTAGCGCCGATGATAGTGCCTTCTTTGAGGGTGTGAAAGTAGGACGTTGTCGAGAAACCTTGAAGAGCCCCAACCCTGGGGCTCTTTTTTTTCAGGAACATCACTTATATAATTAAGTTGCCTGTCCTTACCTAAGAAACCCCTCCTAAAGTCAGCAAACACACAATATTTATCCAATTGGGAAGCATTTATCCTAATATCCGACTTAATAATATTGAAAATTATGGGGTCCAGCACAGCCTAATAGTGCTAATAATTGACTAGGCATATGTTGTTTATAGCTATGTTGCGGACTAAATTCCCGCTAATAAAAGATGATATGGCGCACGCAGAGTTAATCTACGTGTCTTATATTTCTTTTGTGCAGGAGGAAACTATGAGAAAGAATATTTATATAATGCTTGCCTTGATAATCAGTACAGTTCTGTCTGGGCAAACACTACAGGTAACCGCTCAACCAGACCTGGCAGAGTGGGATATCATATATCTAACTGATTTTGATTTTGAAAATGGACAAAACAACCCTCTTATCTTTGGGTATCGACTGGCTACCAATGATGGTGAATATCCAATCGAGAATGTGAGCATCAGTTTCTCTATGTTTGCAAATGTTCCTTCATTGGACCTGAATACAGAGCTCTTGAGTGCTGAACTTTTTATGACCTTGCAAGCTCCTCTACTTATCACCAACCGTGATTTGGATCAAAGCGTTGCCGACCGAGGAATAGCAGATGAACTGGGAAATCAGATTACATTTGATAATCATAATTTTAATTCGATCCCTACAGATGAGGCAGAAAGTCTGATCAATACCATCATGACATCAGGGAGTATGCCCTCTGGAAATTACTCCTTTACTTTGAATGTTACGGTGCCTGGATATGCTGTTGACTATGTCGGCTTCGAGCCCAATAAACAAATTAATATTGTTTCTCCTGCAAACATCGATCTGATATTTCCACCATTGGGCTATGAATTTGTAAGCGATACCTATCCTGTATTTGAGTGGAGTTCAACAGGATGTACAGATTTCTATATTCGTATTTGTGAATACAATCCCATTCAACATAGCTCCCCTGAAGATGCCATGCAGAGCGAAGCCTCCTTCCCATTTCCTGATGATGGTAATTTCTATTCTCTGGGGAATGTAAACCAATTGGATTATTCTTCCGTTAATGGACGTCCACTTGAAGTTGGAAAAGCCTACGCCTGGCAAGTGAAAAAAGTATGCGCAACAACAGGTGCAGATCAGGAATTATTTAGTGAAATTTATGGCTTTACTATCACTGAAGCCGGACAAACAATTACTCCCTGTCAACAGCAGCTGCGCAATGTGGTGGGTGACAGTCAATATAATGCCCTATTTGGGATCAATGGTCCACTGGAGGGTTTTGGCGAGTGTGCAGAAATTACCCTGGATGGAGAAAATTTAAACACAACGGATTTTGCAGCTCTCTTGGTTCAGCTTATGAGTGGAACTTATGAGATCGAGAGCATCACGACACAATAGGGGTTCACAATGAACTATTTTTCACGAGTTTCTTTGATCATCGTTCTACTTGCCTTTGTGTCGCTGGGTGCGTTTGCCCAAGAGCCCATTGGAGTAATAGCCAAATCTAAGGGAACAACTTTTCACAAAAAATTTAATGCTGATGATTACAACCCTAACGCAGTCATGGGAACTCAGCTTAAAAATCATGATTGGATAAAAACCGGGGATGATGGCTTTGTAGCTATCTTTTTCCTGGATGACAAAAGCCAGCTTAAGGTTAAAGGAAACTCCGAAATGGAAATCCTGGCGTCCATCGATCGAGGCAAGATATCCAAAACTATATCCCTGGATTATGGATCTGTAAAAGCTACTGTATCCAATCAAAAAGGTGAGTTCCGGATTGCCACACCGACTTCGGTTGCCTCCGTAAAAGGAACAGAATGGTGGGTTGTGACGGGTCCAAATGGTGATCTTTTCATTGTCATTGAGGGTGTTGTTGAGGTAGAAAATCTGGTCAGTGGTACGGTTCAAAATGTTGGTGAGGACGAAACTGCAACTTCGCTACCTGACGGGACGGTCGCTGTTGAAGAAACTGATGATGAAGAAATTCCAGTGGATCCCGATGAAGAAGGTGGAGAGGAAGACAGCAGTAGCACGATTCATGAACTTCGTATCCGCATGGTGAACGAAGAAACCAATAGTGAAAAATTTATTATCATAGAATACGCTGAATAGTTTCTGATCGATCGGGACTCTTTACAATGAAACGGGTATTAGCATATTTTCTGATGGGGCTTGGCATATCCGCTTATGCCTATCAATCACAAGGTGAAATCATTCATATTCCTCCGCAGGAGGTAATCGAAGGCAATAGCTTAACGATTGAAGCTATCTATACCGGTGATTTAGAGGAAATTCAGGACGCAAAGATTCTTTATCGTCTGGCAGGGCAGGTTGACTTTCTCGAACAGACCATGAAACTTGGCGATCTTAAACTAAGTGGTGATCTTCCCGGCGAAATAATCGGTGCTCCCGGGATTGAGTATGTCATTGTCGTTAGCCTGAATAACGGAGGTCTGGTGGCTTATCCTGCAAATGAGGATCCGCTATCAGAACCACAATACCTTAAGGTTGCGGAACCAGAATTCGACCCAAGTAGTGCTGATGCTACTCCAGGTGGTGGTGAACTAATTATTCTCACACCAGATGGAGGGACCATCGTGCCATTTGGTGAAGAAATGATTGTCGCTGTTTCTC
>JABMPR010000120.1 GCA_013202895.1 bacterium
GCATAAAAGGTGAAGTAGTAATTATGATTGGAGGGAAGAAGGCATGACAACGGAGAAAGTGTTCGAGTACGCCCGCGATGATTTCAACTATCCGCGCTTCGCACAAAAATATCTAAAGAGAGCACTGAATTATGTTATTGCCAGAGCTCAGGAGAACAATGTTCAAGCTGATGGATTAAACAAATTGCGCTATGGACTGGAGGCTTTGAGTATCCTTGCTTTACTAGTTGGTGCGTATTTTCTCTCAGCCGTTCTAGTGGCAGTCTGGCTCTTTTTCGATCAGGTGCACCTGCATTTGTTTGTGGATAGGACGATACCCAGCAATCGATTTAAACATTTTGTTGAAGAAATACCGCTTATTTTGGGTTTAACCGCGCATATGTGGATTCAGGGCCATTGGTGGACAGGCGCAGCTGCACTAGTGGGCATTTCAGGTCTGTATTTATTAACAAATCTTCAGATGAAATATGATCTGCTTGCCATAAATCTACCTCAACTATATTTTTTACGCTGGGATCGGATGGGCATCATCTTTCTGTTCACACTTCTTGCGTCCTGGCCGGGTGAAAGGGCCTATCTATTTGTGATATTACTCGCCTGGTTTCTGGCCGTACTCAGTTTTTATGATTATGTATGGATACTGATCCAACTGGCAAAAAAGAAATAATGAAGACACCCAGATCACTATTTATCAGCTTTGAAGGCATCGATGGGTCGGGAAAATCGACTCAATGTAAGATGTTGTATCATGAACTATTGGATCGGGGATACAGCGTATATTTATTCCGGGAACCTGGTGGAACCAGCATTTCTGAAAAAATCAGGGATATTCTGCTTGATAAAGAAAATGAAGGTATGAGCCCCATCACGGAGATGCTGCTATATTTTGCCAGTCGCAACCAATTGATAACTGAAAAGTTAACCCCTGCACTTGAAAAAGGTCAGATTGTATTATTGGATCGATTTGTTGACAGCACCATCGCCTATCAGGGTTTTGGCAGAGATCTTTCCCTGGATAGCATCCGAAAGGTAGCAGATGTGGCCATTGGTGAAGTCAGGCCAGATCTAACTGTCCTTGTAGATACACCACTGGAGACAGCAGAAGATCGGTTGGATAAGAAAGTGTTGGATCGACTCGAGGCGGAGAATGCAGGTTTTAAAGAACGCACGCGGAATGGATATTTACAGTTGGCAAAAGAAGAACCTGATAGATTCCTGGTTTTGGACGGTCGTCGAAGTATAGAAGAATTGAAAGAAGCAGTCATTAGGCGGGTGGATAAGGAGTTGGAGATAGAATCATGAGATATCGAAATACATATTTTTTTATCCTGGCCCTCATTCTGCTTACTGCCTGGAGTGCAACAATCTATACTCAAGCCAATTCTGATCGTGTTAACGGGGGAACTGCCATTAATAAGGTCTATCAGACCATTCTGGATCGTTACGTAGCCGAGATCGATCCAGAGAAACTATCTAATGCCGCTATCGACGGCATGCTCCATGAGCTGGATCCGTACTCTCAGCATATCAACGACAACGATTCTTACCGTCTGGATGCAATTACCACGGGTGAATATGGAGGGGTTGGTATTCATCTGGGTCGAATGAACGATTCTCTGGTGGTAGTCTCTCCTATGGATGGGACCCCGGCTTTCAGGCAAGGGATACAATCTGGTGATCGGATCGTCAAAATTGATTCCGTCTGGACCAGAAAACTAGATCTCAACCAGGCGGCCAGGTTGGTTCGCGGAGAAAAGGGTTCATTAATCACACTGTATATCAAACGTGATGGAGAGCCTAAATTACTAACTTTTGAGATCACACGTGAATTAATCAAGGTTCCGGATGTCAGTTATTCTGGTCTTTTAGACAATCGGACCGGGTATGTGAAACTTTCCAACTTCTCAAAATTTTCCGCCGAAGATTTGGAGAAGGCTATCCGCAAATTGAATAAAACAGGTTTAAACGCTCTTATTATTGATTTACGGGGAAACCCAGGTGGTTTGTTGAGTGCTGCCCTCATGAGTGCGGATTTGTTTGTTGGAAAGGGTGAATTGCTGCTTGAGACAAAGGGCAGAATCAATCAATCAAATAAAAAATATAATGCTAAGCGCAATCCAATCGTAAAGCCCAGCCTCCCCATGGCAGTTCTGGTGGATGGCGGATCGGCTTCTGCTTCAGAGATACTCTCAGGTATTCTTCAAGATTATGATCGGGCAGTGGTAATAGGTGAGCCTTCCTATGGTAAAGGCCTGGTCCAAACGGTAACACGCCTAACACCGGAGAGTCGCTTAAAGTTAACCACAGCCAAGTATTATCTGCCTAGCGGTCGATTGATTCAAAAACGAGATATAGCGACTGATGTTATATATGAAGACTTGCTGGAAACAGAAAACAACACCTTTTATTCTGATAACCACCGGCAGTTTGAAGCAGGAGGTGGGGTAACACCGGATCTACTGGTTGAAGATTTACCACTAAGTGAACTTGAGAAGATGTTCTGGAGAAACCGGCTATTTTTTAAATATGCGCTAGATTACACTGAAGCAAACCCGGGCCTTTCCTTGCCCCTGAATCTAAATGACGATCAAGTCGATCATTTTTATTCGTGGTTGGAAGCCAAACACATGTTTCCCCAGATGGGTTTTCAGCATTGGTTGGATGATATGGATCATGTGGTTGATTCGACCAGCACTGTATATGAAGAGATACTCAATTTGCGAAATGAATTACAGAGTCTCGAAGCGCTCTGGCAACAGGAAGAAATTGAGCAAAATAGAGATCAAATTCTGAGTGGATTAGAAACAGAAATCTCAAATGTTATTGGTGGAAACGGAGCTCGAATTGCTGCCTCCCTCAAGCATGATCCTGTGGTCAACAAGGCTATTGAACTGCTGGCATCCCGACCTGAAATGTTATCGATTCTAACGGGGAAAGAGGATTAAACCGATAAGATTTAGGGTTTCTCCTAACACGAGGGACGGATTTAGTAAATGATCAGCTAGCACGTTCTGGGATAATCATATCAATTGTTTTCAAGCAGCCTCGCAAATCATACATAATCTCCATATCATAGATAAATCGACTGGTACCATGATTTAACGTATAGCTCTATCCATTTGTGCTCATCAGGCTGTCTTATTCAGGCGACCCTCCTTGTGGATGAAAAAGTAATAGTAGATCGAGCCGGTACTGGTAAGGGCTAATCCGATCAATGATGGGATTAGAGTGGTCATCAGGGTGATGACAAAAAAAGTAGCATAAATTACAAATACAATAATCAGGCTCCATGGATACAACCAGGCCTTATATGGCCGTTCAACATCAGGATATTTTTTCCGAAGGATAAATATCGCCGCAAAGACCATGAGATTGAATACAGTACTTGTAGCAGAAAAGAAGTCAATCATCGTTTCATAGGAGTTTGCAGCTAAGATTGCAAAAGATAAAAGTACCGTTGCCCAAAGACCCTGCCCGATTAAAGCATTATTGGGCGTTTTGTGTTTTTTACTAAGCAGGGCAAATTTTTTGAAAAACATACCATCCCGAGCCATCGCTTGCCATGCCCGGGCTTTACACAGGATTTGGGTACTTACATTGCCAAAGGTATTTAGCATTACTGCGAATGAGATCAGAATTCCACCAGTAGCTCCGAGAGCTACTTCCATGGCCTTTGTTGCGACCCATTTCGAGTCAGCAATTTCTGCTGCTGATAGTTGGAACATATAGGCAGCGTTTGCTCCCAGATAGAGAACCATGACGCCAGCAATACCGATAAATAGGGAAAGGGGGAGATTCCGACGCGGATTTTTTACCTCTTCTGCGATATAGGTTGCACCTTCCCAGCCACTAAATGCGAAAAATGCATAGCGTAGGGCAGCCCCTACAGCCAGGAAGGTAGAACCATTAAAAGTCTCAGGCAGGAGTGGATTTGTAAAATTCGAAAGGGAACCAGTTGACCAACTGCTAAAGCTGGCACCGATGATACCACCCACTGCGAGTACCTTCACAGCGCCAAATAAATTTTGGATTCGACCACTGAGTTGCACCCCGAAAAGATTAACGATAGTAAGCAGCCAAATGGTTGATAGCGCGATTAAGTATAGAGCAATTGTACCAAATGGGTTGCCAAAAGCAATTCGCCATAATGCATTCAGATACTCAGCGAAAATGAGTGACACAGCAGCAACCGCGGCCGTTTCTGATACAAAAAACATGGCCCAGCCGCGCAGAAAAGCCCAGAAAGGATGGTAAGCCATTTTGAGATAGACATAGGGACCACCCGATCGAGGCATCATGGCAGCCAACTCAGCATATACAACTGCGCCGAACATGGTGACGACCCCGCCTAGGACCCACACCAGACCAAAAAGGGAAGTACAACCAACAAGAGCCATAATAGATGCCGGAGTTCGGAAAATTCCAGAGCCGATTATACGACCGATAACTATTGACACTGCCTCTATCAGACCGAGATCACGTTTGTACTCAGTAGAATCACTAAAATCGTTCGTGGGATTAGTTTCATGGGGGGGCATCATTTTCTCCTGGATAGCATCATGGTGTTTAGCGTAATTAATTGGAATACACAATCGAAGCAAGGACGATAAATCAATTATTCCATTCTTTTTACGATTTTAAGGGAGCTAGGAACCTGAAGATGTGCATGACTATACACCTTTATAACTTAGTCCCATTCATAAATGTTATCCACATATTAGAAATAAAGGTATTAAAAGCAGGTTTCATAGTTAGAGTGATACTTTAAGTAAATACATTAGATAACAACCTGTTTATTCTCAGCGGATAGACAAGATTTTGCTTCTTTTTGTATGCTTCCAATAATCACATATCACAATGCAAATTATCTCTCTTTATATTATACATTAGTGATAAACTGTAATAAGCTGTAACACAGGGAGTTATAATTATGACTTGCAAGTCAAATATACATTGGATTCATTCGCACTGGAAAGCTTCATTTTGATCGCAAATTTCATGTCTTTTTGAGTCTATTGCTGATCATCAATGCAAGTGATTAGTTAGCGAGATTACTTAAAGCGGCGACTTTCTGGTCAATTATATTTCCCCTCAAGTCTAAAATCAGGGACGAGTTTTAGGATTCTCGGAATACCTGCGAAAATGCCAGAGGTGGTTGAGGACAAAGAAGAGATGTTGAGGTTCTCTATTACTTCAAATGTTTAATGTTTGAGAACGGCTCAAGTCATGGATACGGCTAAGAGCGAAATCAGGTGGACTGATCTAATAACAACCTGATCTGATTGGATGTATGATTTCATTTTTTGAACTTGTGCCAATTTTCCTTTTTGGAAGAGGATTTTTTGTCATGGCGAAAGATGGTCCCCATAATATTTTACAGATAACCCCACAGAATTGAGTTAATTATTCTCAGTTATGAATTCCATTGGCCTGACCTCTACATCAGAGGATCTTTTTGGGAGAGCAATGAAAAAAATACTCATACAAAATCTTGGAAATACCTCTCAAAATAAAACTCGCTCAGTATTTTTTTGAGAACTGAATAGAGTCCGGGAGGATGTCCTGTTTTATGAAATTGATTCCAGGGTATCGACTCTAATATGTGATCTATCTTGTGCTAGAATCGGCAAAATATCAATCATAGTTTTCTCATGTGGCCAGTATATAGATGCGTATTAGTTGCAAATAATAATATTACAAATATTTTCTAGTCAGATCTCCAAATGAAGCCTGAACCTGACCGACCCGCCTGATGATATCCTGGTGTATACATTGACTATGCTATCCAGATAGATTTAATGTTTACAAACTCGCGAATCCCAAAGGCAGATAATTCGCGACCATAGCCGGAACGCTTGATACCTCCAAAGGGTAGACGAGGGTCCGAAACAGTCATTCCGTTTACAAATACCGCCCCACTCTCAATACGTCTTGCCAGAGTCTCACCATACGCTGCATCCTTGGTCCAAATCGATGCACCCAGACCAAAATCGGAGTCATTTGCTACATGTATCGCTTCTTCAGCATCCCGAACCGGAATTATTGCCGATACGGGACCAAATGTCTCTTCATGGTATAGACTCATCCCAGATTTCACATCGGAGATTATGCTTGGTTCATAGAATGCTCCGGGGCCTTCTATGGGCTGACCACCAAGTATCAAACGAGCGCCCTTATCCAGGGTGTCAACAACCTGCTTGTGAAGTTCATCTCTGAGATTAAGACGAGCAAGCGGACCGACCTGTGTTGTAACCGCCAGGGGATCTCCGATGACCATAGCTGACATTATTCGGGCATGTTTTTCTTCAAATTCAGCTTGTCTGGAAACGACCACAATAAAACGTTTGGCGGCAATACAGCTCTGTCCTGCATTGATCATACGGGCCTGGACTGAGGTTTTCACACATTGGTTCATGTCAGCATCATCCAATATGATAAATGGGTCTGAACCACCCAACTCAAGGACTGTTTTTTTTAATTCTTGTCCTGCAATGGAGGCGACCTGGCTGCCTGCGGCTTCACTACCTGTGAGGGTGACGGCCCGGATATGAATGTTTCTTACAACATACTCAACTTCAGCGGCAGGAATCATTAGGGTTCTGAATAGATCTCTAGGGAAACCAGCCAGGCGAAAAATTGCTTCGATTGCCAGCGCACAACCCGGAACATTTGAAGCATGTTTGAGTACCGCCCCGTTTCCTGCCATAAGTGCTGGTGCAGCAAAACGAAATACCTGCCAGAAGGGGAAATTCCAGGGCATGACCGCTAATACAATCCCAATGGGCTCGTAACTGACAAAGCTTCTTGTTGCGTTTGTTTCAATCGGTTCATCCGCCAGGAATTTCTCAGCATGATCCGCATAGAAATCGCACACCCAGGCGCATTTTTCTACTTCTGCTAACGCTTCTGTTATAACTTTTCCCATTTCCAGTGACATGAGAGTAGCGTACTCACTTGCATTGTTGCGCAATATTATGGCGACCTTGTGCATTAATAGGCCACGCTGTTTATAATCTGTCTTTTTCCAGGAAGACCACTCATTCTGGGTACGATTAATTGTATCAACCACCTCATCTCGAGTGTGAGCCTGATAGGTCTGAATGATTTCGCCTGAAGCTGGATTAATGGATTGCATTTATTTCCCCTTTTACCGCAGAATATTTAATAACAATACGAGGGAAATATAATAATGCATATCGCTTTCAGGCATTAATAAATCAAAATGACCATTTACAAAATTTCCTGAATTATTTTTGTGTGTGTTACCCTCCGGAAAAGGCAGCATGGGGGATTAAATATTACGATCAGGAGAAATGGTTATAATCAGCATGGAAAACAGAATAATCCAAGAGCCTATTTTAGCCATTTCAAATCTGTGTATGATGGAATCAAATTCTGCTTAACTTGAATACGGAATATTGAAAAAGCTGGCTGGGAATGATCCAGGAAAGATGATTATCGAATTGGTAAAACCGTGCTCAACCAGCGATGAAGCGCAAATAAAAAAAGAATAGAATTGACTGAAGCGGTAGTGGCCACGAATGAGCAGTATTTCGTGGAATTCAAAGAGACATCACAAAAGAGTCAGGACAATCAATCGAGCTTCTGTAACACAATAAATGTTAATTTCTGAGGAATTATGCGGCAGTTTAGAATAAATACAAGCAGCATCTTAGTCTTCTCTATCCTATTAATCTCCAGCTTCATATTTCTGGTCATCAGGTTTTACGGCTCGGCCCTGGAAGATGCCGTTTCATACCATCAACAGTTACAGTCTGAGATGGCGATATCAGCTACAACCGGCATCAATTTCTATCTTGAACATCTGGGTAATGATCTTCAATTCCTGGCTCAATTAAGCCCCCAGGATATGGAATCATTAGTTAGCTCTGGTCAGTTGACGGATGAAGGCATCAAAGCCTGGTTCATCATGGATTCAAAATATCAGATTGGTCAATCCTGGGGTGATACATTATCTGACTGGGCTAAAAGTGAGCTGCAATTAATAGCACCTGGTGAGAGATCAGGCAGCCAGAAATTTTACCATGATTCTGGGTTATACTTCTCATCTGTAACCCCGAAGAACCTGGATTATCCTGAAACCCAATTCGAATTTCTGGCTGTTTTTAATCCAACCAATTCTATTGGAGGCTCCCAATCTGAAACAACTGGCTCCATAAGCCTTGGCGCCTTGATAGATTTTGCCTGGGTAATGGAAAAATTCGTTATTCCATTAAAACTGGGAGATGATGACTTTGCCTGGGTAATGGACAAACACGGTCGCTTGATATACCACCCACGTCACGAGGAGATGCTCTTACATAATATCAAGGATCTGCAGGAAGATTGTGTCGAATGCCATAGTTCATTTGAAATTCATGAAAAGATGATAAACGTGGGTACAGGCAAGGCTGAGTATCACATACAGGGTGAGCCTGATAAAATCATGGCCTACGCACCTATCGAGTACAGCAACCTAAAATGGGTCCTTGCCATCTCAACCTATTCACCATCTGTGGTGAAGGATGTTCTAAAAAACTCATTATTCATATTTATCCTGTCCGGGGTATTCCTGATTCTGCTCCTCATCGCTGGAGGATTTCTTTTTTATCTGAATTTGAAGAGAATTCGTGCTGAAGAAGCCGAGAAGCACTCATATGAAGTTCAAACTATGCAAGACAAACTTGACCAGGCGGCCAAACTAGCATCTCTTGGAGAACTCATTGATTCTGTGGCTCACGAGATCAACACACCCACTGGCATTATTTCAGCCGTCACTGATAGCATCCTTCTGGATGATAAGCTGGGGCCAGATATTCCGGAGGATCTGCAAACAATCAAGAGGCAGGTAAGACGCATTAAGGATTACACAAAGCGCTTGTTAAGATATTCACGGGTAATGCCATTTGCCCCTGTGCCAAATGATATCGTTGATCTTACCAAAGAATGTCTTTTTCTAGTTGAACCGCGCTTGCGCGAGAAAAGGGTGGAAGTTATCAATAATCTACCTGGAGATTGGTCAGAATTTACTTTTGATAGACCACGCGTTGAGCAGGTAATTATCAATTTATTAAACAATGCCATCGATTTTGTACCAAAACAGGGTACCATCACCCTTGGATTGGAGGAAAAGGAAGAACAAACCAATGCCGGTAAGCAGTTGTGGACCGTTCTTAGCATCGCAGATAATGGTACAGGGATCACCCCGGAAGATATTCCGCGTATCTTCGAACCTTTTGTTAGCAAAAAACCCGCAGCAAAAGGTACTGGTCTGGGTTTATCTATTTCGAAATCTATTGTTGAGCGACATGGTGGTCGCATTGAGGTGCACAGCGAGCCAGGTCTAGGGGCTAATTTTTCAATATATTTACCAGTGAGTACAGTATGAATCAAATAGGTCCACGTATTCTAATTATTGACGATGAGCAAGATTTTTTGGATGCGACCGCAAACCTATTGCGACGCATGAAATATGAACCTATGACCACCAAGGATGTCACTTTCGCCTTAGAATTAATTGAAAGTCAGCCCTACGATCTTGTGCTGTGCGATCTTCAAATGCCAGAATTGGATGGAATTGAAATGTTGCATCGCATCCAGCATTATTCAAAAGATCTGCCTGTAGTAATTATTTCAGCTTATGGGACAATTGATCGTGCAGTTGCCTGCATGAAAGCCGGGGCTTATGAATTCATCGAAAAACCGTTTGAGGCGGATCACCTAAAAGTTGTTATCGATCGGGCTTTGCATTTCTCTAATCTAATTGAGGAGCGTGAGCATCTTTTGCAACAGCTTAAGGCCAAATACAAATTCGAAAATATCATCAGTAAGAGCGATGTCATGCTACGGATTTTCGATCTCATCGAAAGCGTAGCACCAACGGATGTAAACATTCTGATTACAGGGGAGAGTGGAACCGGAAAGGAATTAGTTGCCCGCAGTATTCATGCTCGCAGCAATCGAAATGCAAAACCATTTGTGGCTATGAACTGTGGTGCAATGCCAGAAAGTCTTTTCGAGTCCGAATTATTTGGACATGAAAAAGGGGCTTTCACTGGCGCGGATCAACGCAAGATTGGACTTATGGAATATGCCAATAAGGGAACCTTTTTCCTGGACGAAGTCAGCGAAATGAAACACACACTCCAGGCTAAATTTCTTCGGGTTCTCCAGGAGCGTGAACTCAGAAGATTGGGTGGTAATGCCCAGATTCCCATAAATGTTCGTATAATCTCAGCCACAAATCAAGCCCCTGATCAATTAATTGATCAAAATCTATTGCGGGCAGATCTGTATTATCGCTTAAATGTGGTCAATATTCATATTCCACCTTTGCGTGAACGGAGGGCTGATATTCAACTGCTGGCGGATCACTTCTTGAAGAAAGCCATGGTTACGAGCAATAAAAAGAATCTTCGATTTTCAAGAGAGAGTATTGCTATTCTGGAAACCTATAATTGGCCGGGAAATGTTCGTGAATTGGAAAATATCGTTGAAAGGTCAGTAGCTTTGTCCAACGACAATATTATTCAATCTACGGATCTTCCTGATTACTTGCAACTGGTGGAACCAGCCCAGGAACGATTTGACACTTTATCATTCAAACAAGCCAAGTTTAACGCGATTGAAAAAACTGAAAAACATTATCTGATCTTTCTCATGCGCAAGCATCTTGGAAATATCACCCGGGTTGCTGAAGAGGCTGAAATGACTCGTAGAAATACCTACCGATTATTGCAAAAACATGGCATTGATCCGAATGATTGGCGCGACCTATAACTTGGACTGTATTCTTTCTGTCACTGTGACATTTCATGTCACAACAATGTACAAGTATAATAATAACAGTATATAAAGAGTGAGTTAAATTCAGTAAAGTTCATAATTGCATCCCAATTCTGGGAAGCAAACGTAAATCACGAAACCAATCTAAATTGAATAATAACAGTAAATAACAACAAGATAATTTCAGATGGCACATATGTTGACTATAATGTATTAACACAATTAAATATGTGAATTGAGGCAAGATATGGCAAAGAATTCATCTGATTCATCTTCTTCCCAGGTGATTGATTATTTAAAGGACCTGGATCAGCGAGTTTCGAAACTTGAAGCTCTAATCAAACCGCATCCACTGCTGAGCAAGTCCATTGACATTAAGAAGAAACAAGGACGAGGGGATGGTAAACCCGATGAATTTGAGATTCGGGTTGGAGAATACTGGTTTGCGTATGTGGGGATTGTTGTGCTGGTTGCAGCATTTACGTTTATGCTCAGCCTGCCCTGGGAGAATTTGCACGCCGCTATCCCAAGTCTTATAGGTTTAGCTATTTGCGGCGGCATGATGGGTTTCGCCCACTATTTCAAATTGTCATATAAATTTATTTCACTCCAGCTTTGGAGCGCTGCCTACTTTATAAGTTTTATCTCCATTCTACGCCTTTTTCATTTCACCGATCACACTTTACTTTCCCCGGGGTATTTGGAGAACAGCATGTTAACCCTGCTAACTGCGGGTTTGGTGGCCATGGCTCATCGAAAACGGTCGATTTATCTTAGCGCCGTCAGCCTCACGATTGTACTGGCAGCAGGTATTGTGATCAATCTACCAGTCTGGACCCTATCCCTGAATAGCCTTGTGGCACTTGGAGTCGTTTATTATTCCAGAGAATTAAAGAGCCCTATCACTTTTGTATATGGTTCAATCGTGGTTTACACGGCACACCTGATTTGGATGCTGGGTAATCCGATCATGACTGGGAATTTCGATATGATTTCGAACCCTCTCTGGGATTACACTTATCTCCTGGTTTACGTCACAATATTGTCCATGTCTATCATTTTACCAATTGATGAGGAACGCAGTCAGGATTATGTGATTGCTAATGCCTTGATTAACGGCACATTGGCTTTCATCCTCTTTAATGTGCTATCATATTTCCATGTCGAGGCAAACCCACTCATACCAAAGATATTCTTCTTCATCGTATTCTTTGGATTAGCGCTCTTATTCTGGAAGCGATTGAAGATCAATTTCTCAATGGTATTCTTCACCCTACTAGCTCATGGCACTATAAGTATAGGGTTAATACAATCTGTTGCTTCACCCAATCTGTATGTCATTCTGATCTGGCAGAGCCTTTTGATGCTGATAAACGCCATGTGGTTCAAATCAAAGTTTATATTGGTCTCCAATTTTCTGCTCTATATCATCCTTTTTCTGGCTTATTCCGCAGCCAGCGGATTTGCAGGTATCATCAGCGTCAGTTTTGGCTTTGTCGCGCTATTGAGTGCGCGGGTGATCCGAGCCTTCGAAGATCGTTTGGCCTGGTCATTTGATATTCTAATAAATTTCTATCTGGCCATCACTTTTTTCTCGCTTCCATTCGCACTCTGGAAAGCCATTCCCTCAGAATGGGTTGCCTTCGCCTGGTTAGGCGTCAGCGTATTGTACTATTTCATGAGTGCGCTTTTAAAAAGTCCACGCTACCGCTGGATGGGTCATTGGACACTCATCACCACGGCATCCTACGTTGTGTTGCTGGCCACCATCGGCATGGAAACAGGAATAAGGATACTCACTTTCCTGGCTCTGGGATTCGTCCTCCTTACCGTGTCGGTAGCATACACACGTATCCGAAAACGTAAAATGGCAAGTACTGTTTTAAAGCAGGTGAACTAACATTTTGAGATCTCTAATTCCAAAATTAAAGGAACTCTCCATGCCCAATTGGATTCCAAATCTACCTGAGCAGGTGCGACGATTGGCACTCCTTGTAGTTGTGGTTGTAATCGCCTTTCTCATAGTAAGACCTATGCTTATCCCGGCTGGTTTTGGTGAGCAAGGTCACTTCCGCAGCGGGGCACTGAATGATGCAGTTGCCCATGACTATAAATATGCTGGAAAAGCCAGTTGTGAAGAATGCCACGATGATATGACCTCGATGCTAGCTTCTGGGTATCACAACAATCTAAGTTGTGAAGTGTGTCACGGACCACTTGCAGGGCATGTTGAAGAACCAGAGGAAGTCCAGCCAGAATTTCCAAGAGGTCGAAATTTCTGTCCAGTCTGTCACGAATATCTTTCTGCGCGACCAACTGGATTTCCCCAAATTGTTAGTCAATCTCACAATCAATTAAAAGCTTGTATCAATTGTCATGAACCTCATGATCCTGTCCCATCAGAAGTCCCGGAGAAATGTTCAGCCTGTCATGGAAAAATCGCACGGAGTAAAGCTGTTTCTCACCACGCAAATGTTGAATGTGATTTTTGCCACTCAGTCAACGAGGGTCACAAGACCTCTCCGCGTGAATTCCGGGCAGCGAAACCCATTGATCGTAACTTTTGCGGCCAATGCCATGCTGATTCTGAAAATGGATCCGATGCACCCCAGATTGACCTTTCGTCACATGAGCCCAGATACGTTTGTTGGCAATGTCACTATCCCCACCTTCCGGAGGCTAAATGAGAAATTTAATAAATGCCAAACGTAGAGATGTCCTCAAATCTTTAATGGGCTTGGTGGCCGGATTATTCGTCCCCAAATCGATAATGGCTGAAAAAGATCAGCAAAAACGCTTCGACTGGGCAGATGATTCAATCCATTATGACCCACACGATCATAAATGGGGTATGGGTATTGATATCGATAATTGTATTGGTTGTGGCCGTTGTTCCGCTGCCTGCAAAATTGAAAATGATGTTCCCAGGGAGCCCTTTTTCTTCAGAACCTGGGTGGAGCGATACCATATTCTGGAAAATGGTGAAACCATCATCGATAGTCCTAATGGTGCAATTGATGGCTTCAACAAAAAACCCGACGAAGAAGATGTTTTGCGCAGCTTCTTTGTTCCAAAGCTTTGTAATCACTGTGATAATCCACCATGCGTACAAGTCTGCCCGGTTGGGGCAACATATGAATCTGCTGACGGAGTGGTCCTGGTTGATTCAGAATACTGTATTGGCTGCAGTTATTGCATACAGGCCTGTCCCTACGGTGCACGATTTCTACATCCAGTTACCAGAACCGCAGAAAAATGCACCTTTTGCTACCATCGGATTGTGCGCGGAAATGACCCTGCCTGTGTTGAAGCATGTCCCACACAAGCTAGAATTTTTGGTGAATTGGAGCAAAAAGCCAGTCCCTTACACCGTTTCAAACGTATGAATCGGATCGGTGTTCTTAAACCTGCTTTGAATACTGAGCCAAAGGTCTTCTATGCCCATCTTGACATGGAGGTGAAATAATCATGGATGAATTGATTCAGCATTTATACCCGCTTCTAAAATCTGTTACCGGCTATATTTATCCCAATGAGATAGAACTCCATTGGGGCTTACTTGTATCCTTATATCCCTACCTTACGGGCCTTGTTGCAGGTGCTTTCATTTTAGCATCCCTGGTAAAGGTTTTTAATGTAAAGGAGCTTCAACCCACCTATCGTTTATCCATGTTAACTGCTCTGGCCTTTCTCATCGTGGCACCTCTACCGTTGTTATTGCATTTGGGACACCCGGAGAAATCCTATGAGATTTTCCTGACACCGAACACTAACTCTGCCATGGCTATGTTTGGCTTTGTTTATGCCTGGTATCTTATGGCCGTCCTCTTACTCGAACTGTGGTTCGACTACCGTAAAGATATGGTGATTATCGCTAAAAGCAGTCGAGGACTAAAAAAATGGTTCTACAAAATACTCTCCCTGTTTTCTAAAGATATTTCAGATAAATCCGTAGCCTTTGATCATAAGGCGGTGCGTATCATCACCATCATCGGTATTCCATCAGCCTTTCTCCTGCATGGGTATGTCGGTTTTATCTTTGGATCAATCAAAGCAAATCCCTGGTGGTCCAGTGTCTTGATGCCCATTGTTTTTCTGTTTTCCGCAATTGTATCAGGGATAGCGATGGTATTGCTGCTTTACATGGTCATCACACCAATTCGTAAGCAACAGCTTGACATGATTTGCCTGGATAAACTGGCGAGTTATCTATTCTACATCATGATAGTAGATTTTTCACTCGAGGTCCTGGACTTTATACATCGAGTCTATGAATCAGAAGAATCCATCAAAATTCTAGCGTCCATGGTTCAAACAAAACTCTTTGGAAGTCTAGTAATTATCCAGGTTATCATGGGTATGATCCTGCCTTTAGCTACTATCGCGGGAGTCAAGATCTTCAAGGTCCCCGCTGATCTGCGCAAGCTGCTCTACTTCATGTCTGCAATCCTTGTGCAAATTGGTATTTTTTCTACTCGCTGGAATGTGGTGGTCGGTGGCCAACTGTTCTCCAAAAGCTTTATGGGTCTGACGACCTACAAAATGACCTTCTTTGGACTGGAAGGTCTGCTGATTTCTATTACTTTGTTGATCATGCCCTTTTTCATTCTGTGGATCTTGATGAAGATTCTACCACCAGGGGGGTCTGAAACACAAGAGGCAGCTATACAGGTGCCATCTCCATGAGTGAATCGTGCTATAAAAGAAAACAGGAAAATTGATATGAAATATGGTCGAAGAGAATTCATAAATTCACTATTGGGATTTGGTGGAATTGGAGGTTTGGCTTCCATATTCTATCCAGTATTCCAATTCCTGATTCCACCGGAAATCACCGAGGCAAAGGTCAGTTCTCTCAAAGTTGGTCGGGTTGACGAGTTTCCGGCAAACAGCTCCAAAATCGTTCGTTTTGGCCGGATTCCGGTCATCCTAATACGCTCAGACAGGGATACATTTAAAGCTTTGGCAGCCACCTGCACCCATCTGGATTGCATTGTTCAGTACAATCAGGATCGCAAACAAATCATCTGTGCCTGTCATAACGGTGTATACGATCTTTCAGGAAACAATGTTTCAGGACCGCCCCCTAAACCGCTGACGGTCTATACGGTTTCCATTATAGACGAGCAAGTGGTGATATCTGAAGAAAAGAACATAGTATGAGCAAAAGTATAAAACAAAGGGCATTCGTCTGGTTGGACGAGCGCTTTGATCTACAACCACTTTTAAAGATGATGGATCATAAACGAGTACCGATCCACTCCCATACAATATGGTACTACATGGGTGGTGTGACACTATTCCTGTTCCTTGTCCAGGTATTCACAGGAATATTGTTATTAATGTATTATCGGCCTGGAGAGGATAGTGCTTATGAAAGTATGAAATTCCTTTTGACAGAGGTAAAATTTGGCTGGCTCTTCAGAAATGTACACGCCTGGTCCGCAAATTTGATGGTTCTTTTTGCATTTATTCACATGTTTAGTGTCATTTTCACTAAGGCCTTCGTAAAACCACGCGAGCTAACATGGATATCCGGATTCATTTTGCTACTTCTGGCCATGTTCTTTGGCTTCAGCGGCTATCTGCTACCCTGGAATGAATTATCTTTTTTTGCCACCAAGGTGGGTACGGATATTATGAGCGCTATTCCCTTTATCGGTGATGCAATTAAAACACTTCTTCGAGGTGGAGAAGAGGTCACCGGGGCTACGCTTTCCAGATTCTTCGGTTTCCATGTAGCCATTCTACCTTTAATTACAACGCTCGTCTTGGGTTTTCACCTGCTATTGATCCAGCGTCAGGGCATAAGCGAAACGAGTGAATTCAAACTTCTCCCTCCAGAAAAAAAACGTTATATGTCCTTCTTCCCGGATTTCATACTGCGTGATGGTCTACTCTGGCTCATTATCAATATCATTGTGTTGTATCTGGCGGTCTTTTTTCCCTGGGAATTAGGATTGAAAGCTGACTCCCTTGCACCAGCTCCCATGGGTATCAAACCCGAATGGTATTTCATGTTCATGTTCGAGACGCTGAAAATGATTCCTCCCCATGTCTGGTTCATTGAGGGTGAGACCTTTGGAATACTCCTTTTTGGGGTCGCTGCTCTGCTCTGGTTGGCCGTTCCCTTCGCCAGGATTGGTAGAAAACCATTGGTAGAATCGAAGTGGATAACCATCCTGGGGTTGGTGACATTAAGCTATATGGTGGTTTTCACCATCATTGGATATTTATAAGTGAGTACACAATGAAACTATCATCAATACCTATTTTGATCAAAATCCTGTCACTATCCCTAGTGTGTATTTTCCCCATGCTGCTTATGGGCGAAACGGAAGTGAATACCTGCGTGGATTGCCATGTTGAGAATGATCTGATGCCTGAATTTTATTTAGAGGAGGATGTGCATCAACATGCTGGCATGTCCTGCGCCGGCTGTCATGGGGGCGACCCAACTGCTGAAGATATGGATGAATCCATGTCTGAAGAAAATGGCTTTGTTGGAATACCCGAGAAACAGGATATTCCAGCCTTTTGTGGAAAATGCCACAGCAATATCGAATACATGCGAGTCTATCAACCTAGAATCCCCACTGATCAGGAATCCCAATACTATACCAGTGCACATGGCAAAAAACTGTATGCTGGTGATGAGCGCGTAGCCCAATGTAGTAGTTGCCATACTGCTCATGGAATCTTGCCAGCCAAGGACACACGATCCAGCGTACATCCTTTCAATATTCCAGCCACTTGCGACCAGTGTCACGGAGATACTAAACTCATGGCTGGTACGGGACACGGTACTAATCAGCTAAATGACTATGCCAAAAGTATCCATGGGGTGGCCCTTTTGGAAAAGGGTGATGTTGGAGCACCAGCCTGTAACGATTGCCATGGTAACCACGGTGCAGCACCTCCAGGTGCTGAATCCGTATCTCATATCTGCGGTTCATGCCACTTAAATAATTTCGAATATTTCAAGACATCCAAAATGGGTCAATCTTCAACATCTCAGGAGTACCACAATTGTGAACAGTGTCATGGGAATCATGCAATTATGAAGCCCTCAGATGAATTACTCAATTTCACAGAATCATCCTTGTGTATGGACTGCCACTCCGAAGATGATGCAGGATATATTGCTTCGGCGATCATGTATTCCCATATTAGAGAGTCCGATAGCCTTTATCAAGAAGCTCAATTGCGAATGCACGACATTCAGATAAAGGGAATGAATGATGTTGATATCCAATATATGCTAAAGGAATCAAAGCAGAATCTGATCCAGCTAAGAACTTTGGTGCACACATTTGATGCCCAGCAAGTAACACAGAAATCAATTGAGGGGAAGGGTTTTTCGCAGCAGGCGATTGAACTTGCGCAGCAGGAGATAAAGGAATTTAACGGGCGCCGAATGGGTTTTGGAATCGCTACCCTAGCATTCGTTCTTTTAGCCATTGCACTGTACATGAAAATAAAGCTGATTGATAAGCAGAAATCAAATATATCTTCATGATCTTAGTTTAATAATGATGAAAGGAAAGAAAATGAGACGAGTACTATCAATTATCCTGATCCTGACGGTCAGTATGATTTACGCTCAGGATGCAAGCCCGGAGTATATCGGTAATAAAAAATGTAAGATGTGTCATAATAAGGCAGCCAAGGGTGCTCAATACGACAAATGGGAAACTACCGCCCATGCGAAGACTTTTGAGATATTACTCAGTGATGAAGCTATAGCTATCGGTAAGAAAATGGGCTTAGCCAACACGCCTGATAAAGAGGGTGAGTGTTTACAATGCCATGTGACCGGATGGGGCACGCCAACAGGCT
This sequence comes from bacterium, assembly GCA_013202895.1. GTDB lineage: Bacteria > Fidelibacterota > UBA8477 > UBA8477 > JABMPR01 > JABMPR01. The sequence continues at coordinate 18,625 of JABMPR010000120.1, forward strand.
ACCAGCTTGAGGTAGATGCGGCAGATAAAAAAGCGGTCAGTAAGAATGATGCTTTGAAAAATGTGGGCTGCGAAGCCTGTCACGGACCGGGAAGCTTATATAAGGGTAAGAAAGCAATGCTGGCTATCAGCGCAGGTCAAACTGAAGCCGCCAGCCTGGGTTTGGTCTACCCAAACGAAAAAACCTGTCTTGCTTGTCACAACGAGAAATCACCTACTGCAAAACCTTTTGTTTTTAAAGAGCATGTAACTGAGATCACCCATCCATATCCAGAGCAGTAGGAGATAGTTGCTAATTGTTCAAAAAATTGGTGAGAATATGTTTTAGAGTGCTGGGGTTTGTGTTGATCACCCTAACAAGCCAGGGCATTTCGCTGGGACAATCTGTGGACATCCCGGAATCCATTTCACTGGGAAGTCTAAAAGCGATTTTTCAACCGGTTACTTTTCCACACCTCGATCACGCCCATATGTCTGAAATGGGAGCGGGCTGTATCACTTGCCATCATTATGCAGATGACGAAATCTATGATCCATGCGCAGATTGTCATACAAATTTACCAGAGGATCTGGACAGCGGTATTCCGACCTTAAATGCGGCATATCATCGTAAATGTCTTAGTTGTCATCGAGAATGGAACGCAGCAAATGTTTGTGGTACCTGTCACATAAGGGCAAGTGAACCAATACCAGAGCTCAGCGACGCAAAACCCGAACGTAAATCTCCAATACCTTATCCGCATGTGGTAAACTTTGTGACTCCTTTAGCAAACAACACACAAGTCACCTACCATCATGCTGAGCATGTAGAGCTGTTTCGAATCGATTGTGCCACCTGTCATCAGAATGAAAACTGTAAGACCTGCCATGGCCCGCAGCAGGTCCCTGAAAATATTGAGGGACAATTACCCTCTCGGCATTTTCCTTGCAGCAAGTGTCACGACACTGAATTGGACACGGGATGCGAAAAGTGCCATCTGAAGCAAGCTCGTGCAGGTTTCACCCATGATATGACCACTTTTCCATTGAAAGCTTTTCACGCAGTGCGGAATTGTACGGACTGTCATGATGCCAATACGATGGTAAAAAAACTCAATCCAACTTGCACGAACTGCCATAAGAACTTTGAGCTGGATAGCTTTGATCATGTAGCCACTGGCTTAGTACTAGAATTTGGACATGAAGATTTCGATTGTTATGAATGTCACGAGAATGAGAGATTTGATCAGCCACCATCATGCTATGAATGTCACGAAGATGAGCTGAAATTTCCCGAGGACCTTCCCGGTCACAGATTGGATTAGTTCTCAAAAACTTTGGAATTAAAGTTTAGGGTAAGCTATGTTGTGGCAGGGCTGTCCATTTGAAACATCAGCCATTCTAAAGGTTATGACAGGCATAGCAGAGGCGTTCTTGTGGCAGCCTTAGAAAGTGTTGATTCTCTTCGCTACTGTTATAAATAACAGCATCAATTCCTAAAGTTCCATGAATATAGTGACAAGTATGACATTGGATTTGTTTATCTGTTGAAAGAGGTAATTTGATTTTATACTGCTCCTCGGTTGCCGTGTATTGTTTTAAAGTAGCCACTTTGGATCCCACTAAACTTTTACCATAATGATTTTGCTCGTGAGTGTGGAGTGCATGACATTTATTACAAGTCGCTTTCATTTCCAGCCGCATATCTGCCACTATTGAGGGATGATCTGTTGATGAGGGCTGATTGGTATGGCAGTGTAGACAGACCCCACTATTCACGCTACCATCTTCTCGTAGTTGCGAATGCGGGTTAACTCCGGCATAATCTTTTTCAGAATGGCAATTATAACAAAATTCTAATTCAGTAGGGTAGGGTCCGCCTCGTAGGAAGGTTCTGTTTATACGATCTTGCTTTTCGGCAACCAGATGGCATGTAAAACAGTTCATCACCGAATCTTTTGCAAGTGGAAAATCTTTGGGGATTGAGATGCGGGGGTCGTTAATATTCAAATTGTACAAGGCATGAATCTGAGTGTTGATTGCAGCCGTTGAATGGCATTCAGTACAGTCCCATTCCAGCCTATTACCCTGTGAATGGGGATTTGATTTTCCAGGATAGGTGATTTGCATTTGAGCAGACAGGGGGACGGACACCAGCAAAAAAAGGAGTGTGAGTCTTAAAAGGTGATGGATGCGCATTATTTTCTCCGAGTAAAAGAGCAATCAAATATTTTTAACTTGTAACGATAAATACTGCTATGGGCAAAATACACCAGCCTGATTCTATTACAAATTATCGACCTCATATATAATCTCTGGTAGGAGCCGTAAAACAAACAAAAAAAAGCCCCATTCGGGGCTTTTTTTAGAAGTATTTGTGAGAAAATTATTTCAATAATGTCATTCTGTGAGTTTTTACTGCAGCGGCGGTTTTCAATTTATAAAAATAAATA
>JABMPR010000121.1 GCA_013202895.1 bacterium
GGCCGCCTTGTTCTTTCAGGATAAGATTGAATATGAGGGTTTCATCATGAATGCAGGTTTGCGCTATGAGATCTTTGATCCCGATGCGACATTGCCCTCAGATCCATATCGCCCATACCTGGATCCTGGAAATATCGGTCCGGATTTAACTGATGCTGATTATTGGCTGGGACCCAATGGAGATATTCCAAAACCCAATCCTGATGCCCCCTGGAAGCGTGCCAGCTTAAAACATTTTTTCAGTCCCAGGATAGGCGTTTCGCATCCTATCACCGACTTGAGCGTTTTCCACTTTACCTATGGTTACTTCTATCAAATCCCGGACTGGTACCTGCTCTACCGAAACTATAACTATTCTTATGACATCCTGGCCTTATATGGGAATCCAGACCTGGAACCTGAAAAAACCATATCTTATGAAATTGGCATAAAACAAGTCCTGGGTAGCGAATTCTTATTTGACATGACTGCTTTCTATAAGGATATATCCAATCTGGTAGAAACAACTGTGATTAACAGTTTGAACGACCCCGATTTCCTTGAAATTGCCGAGGCTGATGAGACGGTAATCCGCCTGCCAACCTTATATATGAATAATAGTGTAGCCTGGGGAACCGTCAAAGGTCTGGAATTCTCCCTGGTAAAAAGACCAGCACCGACTGGCGGTTTTAGTATGATCTTGTCCTATACATTCATGATCGCTCGCGGCAAAACCTCTGATTACCATGATGGATTTCTACGCCAATTTAGTCGAGGGCAGCTGGAACCAGTCCAACAATTCTATTTGAACTGGGATCAACGGCATACTTTCGCCGCCAATCTGGACTACCGCTTTAAGGATCATTCAGGCATCACACTAAGCTACAATTATGGCTCGGGCTACCCATATACAGGCTACCAGGAATCACTCCTACCCGTGGAGAACAACAATCGATTACCTGCTACCATGTCCACCGATTTGAAAGCAAATAAAGTATTTAGTCTCGGTTCTGTAAATATGAATGTGTATTTGTTCGTAATGAACCTTTTTGACAATGTGAACATAATGAATTTTGACAATGGGGAAAACCGCAGGATTCCAGTTATAAACCACCTGCTGAACTACCCAGACGAATATCAGGGACCACTGGATGACCCCTTTGTATATGGCCCCCATCGTGAGATCAGGATAGGATTGAACTTTGATTTTTAGACTTATCAGAAAACCGGAATACTTGGTAATCACGTTGGCTCTCTGCTCAATGCTGACACTTGATGCCCGGGCTGCCAGCGAAGGTCGGCTCGAAGTTGGAAAACTCTGGATTGGTCCCACGATCACTAATTATGGATACATGGGTACATTTGAATACCCTGGTGGAGCCCAGGATTTTTACATCATCGAACAATCAAATTTCTTCTCCTGTGTCAATGGAACCGATACTTTGGTTCTGTATGGCGGTACCCTGGGTACTGAACTCGATTATGGTTGGCAGAATGCCGATGGTCGTTTTGAATCATGGGTGGATGAAGGAGATGGGATCAATAGGATCAATTTGACAGCAACAAGCGATTTCGAGCATTTTACACAGGGGTCACTCTCAGCGGAAGTCACAACCAGAATTCGGGCCTATAATCACCCAGATTATGACGATATGGTGCTTATTGATCACGTATTCAAGAATACAGGCAGTAGCACCCTTACTGATCTCTACTATGGATCGCATCTACCCGTTGATGCCGGCGCCAGCGGGATCAGCTACAAGGATCTGGATGACTATGCCGATCATGACAGTGCGTCTGGATTTACTTACATGTATGATGATGATGGGGATAATGGATTGTCAGCCTATCTCGCAGGGCAGGTTTTACTGGGAATTGATACAGGTTCGGGACTGGATACAGCTCAGGCGTGGACTACCGCTCATTACTATCAGATGGTTAATCCCATCACAGGTCGTCAGGACATGATCCGCAAGATAAAAAGCGGCATTACACTTACAACTGGGAGTCCTGGTCCCTGGAGCATTGTAAATGCCGTGGGTCCCATAGATTTGCCGGCAGGTGAGTCAGTGGAGTTTGTCATGGCTGTAGTTTATGGTGATGGTCTTCAGGAATCACTTCAAAATATAGAAGCGGCACGTTCGCTGACTGCAATTGGTTTCACAATTCCTGATGCTGAACTTCCACCCTCCGCACCCCAGATCGAAGACATCAACGTGTCCAGCCGCGTGGTGGAGTTGAATTGGGATAATATCGCAGCACAATCCTCTGATTTCCATCAATACCGGCTATACAAAAGTGATGTCTCCCCTATCGGTCCCTGGGAGGTATTGGCAGATACCACCAATACCAGCTATGTTGATATAGGCAGGTCTGGATTTCCGCTGTATTACACCATTACCAGTCTGGATCACTCCGGAAATGAGACTGGTAAATGGGGTCGGGCAAATCGAACCTTGGATGCCGTTCGTCCTGTGGGCAAAGCCGTCACAAAATTGGGCAAAGTTATTGTGGTTCCCAATCCCTACAGAGGTGGGGCCAACTGGGAGTCCCTTGACTATGAAAACCGGATCTACTTCACCCAGTTACCTGCTGTCTGTACGATCTTCATTCACAGTTTCACAGGCGATCTGGTCGCCAGATTGGATCATGAGGGCTCAGGTTGGGCATCCTGGGACCTTTTATCATCAAACCGACAGTCCATCGCCAGTGGCTTATACCTGTATAGAGTAGTCACTCCGTCTGGAGATGAAACGAACGGTAAGTTCGTCATAATCAAGGGTGAGCGATGATATTCAGATCAAAAATGAAGGCGATAAGCAAGATAGCGTTACTTATTGGCTGCGCATCATTTCTATTTGCACAATCCAGTTTCAACAAGGTGGGTACTACGGGAGTATTATTTTTAAACCTGCCCGCAGGTGCTGCAGCACAGGGTATGGGCAAGGCTTATTCAGGTATGGAACAAGGCGCAAGTGCAAGCTTCTGGAATCCTGCCCTGCTGGGCTGGGAGAAATCCACCCAGACCTTCATCACTTATTCCAGCTGGCTTATAGACATTCACCACCAGGCAGCGGCTGTAAGCTTCCCATTTGCTGGTCTGGGTATCGGTATTAGCCAACGTTTAGCCACAACAGCACCCATGACAGAAACCACTACATTACAACCCAGAGGTACAGGTGAAACCTTCCGTTACCAGGATATTGCTCTGGGCTTGTCAGTATCACGCGCATTCTCCGATCGTTTCGCTCTAGGTGGAACCGTCACTTATATCCAGGAATCGGTGGCAGACCTCCAGGCCCAGGGTGTGGCAGTAGATATTGGTTCTCTCTACTGGCTTGGCTACAGTGACCTGCGATTTTATATGGTCTTGCGTAATTTTGGTCCTGATCTTAGCTTTGGTGGTACTTTCCTTGATACCCGTGTAAAAGGGAACGTCAAAGAGGAAGTTGAACTGTCTTTTGGAGAAATAAGTCTGCCTGTATCTTTCAGTCTTGGTACGGCTGGATCCATTTGGAAATCAGGATCACACTCTTTGCTACTGGCAATAGAGGCTAATCACCCTGCGGATTATAGTCCCAGATTAAATTTAGGGGCAGAATATAAATATGGAAAACATCTCAACCTCAGAGGCGGATATGGCTTAAACTATGAGCAGGAATCATGGTCAATGGGCTTTGGATTAATTGCAAAAAATATTTTCATCGATTTTGCATATTCAGCAATGCAGGACTTTTCAGGAATACTGTCCTATTCTGTGCGATATGCAATACCCTAAAGGAGGTCCTAATTGAAAAGAATCATTCTGCTTTCCTTTATCCTGCTCATGTCATGTGAGGAGGATGCTGAGGAAGTTGCCAGCATTGATGTCATAGCGGTGACACCGCTCCAAACCATTATCAATGTTGGTCAAACTGTTCAATTTGTTGGGCAAGCCTTGGACATCGATCTCGTACCGGTACCAGATATAGCTTTCGTCTGGTCCTCATCCGATCCCACAAGGGTACAAGTCGATGAAAACGGATTGGCAACGGGAATGGCCATGGCACAGGGAGTTGTGATAACGGCTCAAACTGAAGGTATTGAAAGCAATGATGCTGTTATCCACGTTGCCGGTGAACCGCATCGGATTGAGCTTGGATTTACATCAGAGGCGGTCCTCGCTGGCCAATCCATCACATTATCTGGAGATATAAAGGATTCCCTGGGAACCACTATTCCTGAGATGGAAATCTCTGATTGGCTTTCCGCAGATGAATCCCTACTACTTGCTGAAGCCAGCGGCGAGCTGACTGGAGTAAGCAAAGGCACAACCACAGTAATGGCAGAGCTTGGCAATCTGCAGAGTGATCCGGTCCAGATTTATATCTGGGATCTGGCATTTACAGAGGATTTCAGTTCAGTGGATACAAGCACAATAGGAGAATATTATTTCAGGGGCAATAATGATATGATCTGGCAGATCAATCATGAACTGGAGACTGACACCTCTGCCGCAGGTCCCCACACCGGCCGCCCAGCCATTGTGGAAGATAATGGAAATCCCGTTTTGCGTCTTACAGAACCCAGTAATGCCTATTTCACAAATCGTCAACTGCTGATCATGACCTATGGCGGGACAGTGTATGATTCGGATTTTGGTTGGCCGACTGGTGATGGCATGCTTACTAACTCAAATTTCAGGATACAAATGCGGATCAATGGCATAGATGATCCAGTAGCCAGCACAACTGCTGAATCTCTGGTGATTTTCACCCAGTACTACTCCGGGGCTGCCAGTCCTTATTATCTGGTATATGGACCGGGTCGAAACCGGGTATCGGCCTGGTTTGGTGCGTCTCTGGCACCCTCTGCCTCCATACCCGAGTGGGGTGCAATGCCGGAGATCGACTATGATACATGGTTTAATATGGTGGTGGAGGTTTTCGACGGGACCATGCGTACTGAAGTATTCAGCGGTGCTGAACCAACTGGCGAATGGGATTACAGCTATACAATTCCGGACTGGACCGGCGAAGAGGAATCGATTCCAGGTCTCTGGTTTGGTGCCTTCCTGGTGGATGAGTATTATGCGGATGATATCAAGTACTATGCGCCTTAGGATCATTATTCTTGTGTTTGTAATCGTGGGTTGTGAGGGACCTAAAACCGATGATGTAGATGAACGGGGTCTGCTGCCTGATTCATTTCCAGCAGATTTTACCCCCCCCATTGATGCCGACTCAGGCGATCCCGTTAGCGGATGGGGTGGTGGCTGGGGCGAGGTGACGCATACACCCATCGTCTTTGTCCACGGAAACGGGCACACGGCTGGAAATTGGACCACCATGGCCACCTACTTTGCAGAAGATGGTTATACCTGGAATGAGCTGTGGGCTATAAGCTATCTGGGAGAGGCTGTCTCAGAGGATCTTTTCAACACAAATGAGGGAAACTGGGAGGAAATTGATCAATTTGTTACAGCTGTCCTTGAATATACCCAATCTGAAAAAGTTAATATCATTGCTCATTCACTGGGTGTAACCGTATCTCGAACCTGGTTAAAATACAGCAATGATTATAGTCAGGTGGAGAACTTTGTAGGCATCGCGGGGGCAAATCATGGTGTAGCTTTTTGCGGACCTAACCAGCATTCCGGTCTGTGTGGTGAGGTCGGTCATCCCGATTCGGACTTTCTGCAATGGCTCAATGAGGACGATGAGACACCACAAAGTGAGACCCTTCAGTACATTACGGTCTATAATGGAGCTCATCTCGATGTCTTTTTTCCCGCTAATGCTTTGATGAATGACAGTACAGTCCATGATCTGCGAACCAGCCCCCTGCTTGAGGGAGCAGATAACATTCAGTTCGCTAATCTGGATCATATCAGTCTTGCTACAGCCGGGATGGTGTATGACACCCTCTCGCATTACATAAATACACAATAACCAAACAAGGAGAAACACATGCGTAAACTACTTTACCTTTTATTCGTAATGCTATTGACAATGGCTCTCTTCACCGTCATTGCCTGCGAAGAAGATGATGATGATGACCCAACAGTCGCCGAAAATCTAGTTGGCGTTTGGCTGGCCGATTCTACCATAGGTGATCTTGGCAATGCCGTTACTACGGGATCATTGGCTGGTGCTGGCTGGATTTCTTATCAGCTAACCTTAAATTCAAACGGAACCTACTCCGCAGAGGGGGCCAATCCATTTGATCAAGAACTTTATGGTGGGGATGGTGATGGGGTCATTCATTACAGCGGGACCTATACTATTGATGATTCACAAGATCCCATGTGGATTGATCTCACCTGTACAACCAGCGACCTTGAAGTGTTCTTCTCAACGTTGGCGGCTGTCCAGCCTATGCAACCGGGTATTTTCAGCTTGAACGCGGATGATGACGAAATGACGCTCCAGTGGGGAGCCAAAGCATTTGAGATTCCTAGACCTGAAGCTTTTATAGCTGCTCCAGGTACACTGGTTAAACAGTAAGAAAAAATCGTAATTAAAAAGAGAGCTTCCTCCTGGGAAGCTCTCTTTTTATCTGTATAGTTTATACCCTGGAATTACTTAAGTTTTGGATTGCTAAAGAATCTTCAAAGTCTCGTTTTCCATTTCTTGCAGACTTCCTTTGAAACAATTCATTATGTAAAGCTTGCATTGCTTTTCCAACATCGGCATCTCGGACAATAAAAGATATGTTGCGCCTTGAGGAGCCCTGAGCAATCGCCTCAACATTGATGGATTCTTGCCCCAACACATCAAAAATAATCGCTGCGATTCCTGGTGTACCTTGCATACCTTCACCAACAACAGCTACCAGAGACTGATTACTTTCAATGACCAGTTTATCGATGTACTTAAGCTTAAACTCATGAGCGAATTCACTCTCAATGGCTTGAACTGCAGACTCAGTCTCATCAGGTTTTAAAGCAAAACAAGTGGAATGCTCACTAAAAGCCTGAGATACCAGCATGATGCTGATTCCGCTATTTGCCAGACAGGAAAACAAACGCGCATTAATTCCCCTAACACCTACCATTCCAGCGCCTTGCATGCGGATCAGGGATACGTTGGAAACACAAGACAAACCTACAGCCACTTCGCCATTAATCTCGCGCCTGGAGGATATCCGAGATCCAGGATGATCCGGATTAAAGGTATTTTTAATGACGATCGGAATTTTCTTATACAAAGCTGGAATCATAGTTGGCGGGAAGATCACCTTGGCACCTGCGTGAGCCAGCTCCATGGCTTCTTCATAGGTCAATTCCCCTATGGGGACGGCTTGATCCACCAGATTTGGATTGGCGGTTAATATCCCATCCACATCGGTCCATATTTGAATCTCATCCACATTGAGTGCCGCTCCAAAGATACTGGCAGTATAGTCGGACCCGCTGCGACCCAGCGTTGTGGTTGCGCCATCTTCTACCGCACCGATAAAACCGGTTATCACTTGCAGTTTTCCGCGCCCGTTAAGATAAATACGGATCTGATCATAAGAGCGCTGGTAATGGACATAAGCATCTCCAAAATTATTATCCGTAATAACAACCTGCCTGGCATCAAGTGCCTCAGCCTCCACACCAACATGATTCAAATAGGCTGAAATGATGCAGGCTGAGAAACGCTCGCCATAGCTTAGCAGCTCATCCTTCCATTTCACGAATTCTGTGGGTTCATGGGGAAAATCACTGAGTGTTTGATTAAACTGCTTGGTCAAATTAGTGATACATGAATAAAGCTCAGAATCATTGCCCAGACCGAGCTCGTCAATAGCCGACCCATGATGTTGAATCAGAGCCAGTGTTTGCCTTTCATGGGCAGCACCCGTTTGCAATATTACACTCAGATTGATAAGGGCATCTGTGACCCCTTTGAATGCTGAAACCACTATGGATAGCTCATCTCCAAGCTGGAGCCGGCTACGAATAATGCTTGAAACCTGCTTGATGCACCGGGCATCAGCTAATGAGCTACCACCGAATTTGAGGATCCTGTTCATCATGCAAACTCGTGTTGAATTTGTTTTTTCGTGACCTGGATCTTTCCTAATGCAGTATTCAGATCTTGAATAATATCCTCGACGCTTTCCAGGCCTATTGAGAGTCTGATTAAGCCATCATTGATGCCTGCCTGCAATCTGGCTTCAATTGTCATGGATGCATGACTTTGAAAAGCTGGCACCTCAATCAGAGTCGCTACACAACCCAGTGATTCAGCTAAAGTGCATAATTCAACATTTTCCACCGTCTGGAAGGCTCCCTGTTTTCCGCCCGTCACCTCAAAGCCGATCATGGCTCCGGGACCTGATTGTTGTCTGGCAGCCAAATCATAATCCGGGTGACTTGGCAATCCTGGAAAAATGACCCGCTCCACTTTTTCATGACCTTCCAAAAATTTGGCAACCTTAATAGCGGTTCGCTGTTGTTGCAGATAGCGAACTTTCAGGGTTTTGGATCCTCGTAAGATCATCCACGAATCAAAGGGGGAAGAACCGATGCCCAATGCATTGGTCACATAATCTATCCGTTCTGCCAGGTTAGTGTCCCTGGTGATGACAGCACCTCCAAGCACATCGCTATGACCGTTGATATATTTAGTAAGTGAATGAAGCACAATGTGTGCGCCCAGATCCAGAGGTTTCTGCAGAATAGGCGATGCAAAGGTATTATCCACTAATAGCCAGATTGAATTAGCGTTTGATATATCAGCCAATCCAGCAATATCTACGAGTCGTAATAATGGATTTGTTGGTGACTCAGCCCAAATGCATCTGGTATTTTCCTTAATACTATTCTGGACCAAATCCAGATTACGCAAATCGAGGAATGAAACCTCTACCCCGCGGGGAGCCACAATCTCACTAAACAATCTGAATACACCACCATAACAGTCTTCTGAAATGATAATATGATCTCCTGGATTAAGGATATGTGCAACTGCGGTAGCAGAAGCCATGCCTGTTGCATGGGTTGTACAGTAGTGGCCATGTTCCAATTGGGCCAGATGCTTTTGCAGCACGCTTCTGGTTGGATTCCCGGTGCGGGAATAATCGTAGCCTTTATCCTCACCAATTCGATTCATTTTAAAATTTGAGCTTAGATGTATAGGAGTCATGATGGCGCCATTTGTAGGATCTGGCGAGATTCCTCCATGCACAATTATGGTTTCTTCACCATACTTATTTTGGGATTTTGTGAATTCATTTTGAACAAAATTGGATTTTGTCATTGAAAATTCCTTTCAGTCCATGAGAACGTCATAAGCAGATATAACAAACGGTTCCCACAGGGTGTCTGGGGTTCTTTTTTAAATTTGGGTTTAATTCAGGGGTTGTGACAGATACAGTGAAATCTGTTCTTATCTTTCCCGATCATTAATCGGGCAGGAGGTAGCACCGTGAGTTTACTCCGGTTGCTAAGGTGTCGTCGGGCCTGTTCCCTCTACCTTTCTGGATAAAATCCGAAACTGATCTGTCAAAGAGCAATTTTTTGATCAAGTGAATAATACATCAGGAGATCAGTAATTACAATTGGCAATTTATAATCGAAATAAATGCTGCTGAGCTTGGTCAAAATCAGTAAGACAACTATCTCAATCTATCACGCGAGAAAGAATGAATACATAAGATCAGGCAAAGAGATCGACGATCTTGACATGTTCTCGGATTAATTCCTGGAGGCGATCAATTTTTGAAAGATCGTCCTTTGAGAGCAGGGATACCAAATTGTCAACCTTTTTGGCTGCCTGGAATGTGTCCTGCGCTACCAATAGTATGGGAACTCCCACTGCAGAAGCCCTGGCAATAATGTTGGGAGGTGGCAGGATGTTATTAGTTAAAATAATACCGGCAGCTTTTGTATCTAATGCAGCCAGGATCATATCGCTCCGATCACCACTGGTGATGACCAGTTTGGCTTCCTTTTTAAAGCGTTGTACACGAAGCACAGCATCAGCAGACATGGCTCCCACCACCACGCCTTTAATGGTATTGGATAAGTCTTTTTCACCAGCAAGAACTTTAGCAAAGAAAAGATCTGCCAGAAATTTCATAGTGGGTCTGGTAAGACTCTCTGTGAAGGGGATAATTCCTAATAATGGAAGATCCAAAGCAACAAAATGTTCTTGATAGACAGTTTTGAAATCTTCTTTATCCTGAACTTTGTTGACGATGACACCCCCCAATTTCACCTGACTCGAATCCATTATCTTTTTTAGAGCATATGCATCATCACAGATCTGATCATTGGTCCCACTGAGGATCACCAACAACTCCCCATTCAGGTAATCACATAAGGAAAGTGCATCGAGATGTACCGAAAGACCACGGCTTAAATCGGTACCACTTTCCACAAGCATGATCTCCTTGTTCTGGGAATTCAGTTTAGCGATTTCAAGCACTTTTTCTGTGGTCGTTTCTTTGTCATACATGAATCTTAATTTTGAGTGATCGAATCCGATACTCATGGCTTCAGGGGATTCAGTAACTCCCATTACCGCTGTACATACCGCTGCGTCAAAATCCCATAGTCTCTTTTTTCGATACAGAAGACGATCGCCAAATGGTTTCAGATATCCCATAACCTGAGAGGCGTTTTTTGCCAATCCTACAATTACGCTGGTTTTCCCAGCATCTTTGCGAAGAGAAGTGACGATTATATTTTTCATGATTTTGAATCCTCTTTATCATCAGATAATAATACTCGAATATCTACTGCGCGAGCTCCGCTTCCCTGTTCGTAAACGACCAGCGGATTGATCTCTATATCCGAAATTCTGGGCACCAGACTTATGAGAGCAGAAACTTTTTCCAGGGCAGAAATAATGCTTTCAATATCTTTTCTGGCTTCACCACGGACCCCTAACAGCAAAGGATAGGATCGGATTTCTTTGATCATTGTCCGTATCTCACGTTGACTGAGGGGGACTGCTCGAAAAGCTACGTCTTTCATAACTTCAACATAGATACCGCCCAATCCAAACATTAGGGTTGGACCAAAATTTGTATCACGCCGTCCGCCAATAATAACCTCGGTTCCAGCTTTAATTTGCTCCACGACTTCAATTCCATCAATATAAGCATTTGGTACATTGGCTTTGCAGGAATGGATGATTGTTTGATAGCCATCGATTACCTCGGCGTCATTTTCTAGATCCAGAAGCACACCTCCGGCATCACTTTTATGTAGAATATCTCTAGAGACTACCTTCATCACAACGGGATACCCGATCTTGTCCGCCAGGCTGACGGCTTCCTGAACGGAGTGGACCACACCACCTCTGGGTCCCGGCAGGGATGCGGCATTAAGTAGACCCTGCCCCTCTTCGGCAAGCAGGAAACTTCTTCCGTCTGCAAGCGCCGAGTCAACGAGTTTATTAACTGCATCCAAATCTACTTTGGCAGCAGTATAATCTTCAATCTCCCGGCTCTGGCTCTTGCGAATAAAATGTAGCGCACCAAGACAGGAGACTGCATCATATACATCCCGGTAAACAGGAACATTCTTTTTATGCAATGCGGTAATAGCTGTCTCGGTTCTTTCACCACCAAATATAGAGAAGGTAATTGGTTTTGCTGCTGCCTGATACTGACCATACATTTCATCGATCATCTCCGTCAACTCCTGGGAATCCATCATGGCGGTTTCGCAGTACAAGGCAATAACTGATTCAATAGAGTCGTCCACCAGGGCTTCTTTCAGGGCTTTCAAATAGTCAGCTTTGGTCGCCTCCCCCGTGATGTCTACCGGATTCTTGGTGGACCCGAAGCCATGTGCAACACTCTCAAAGGTTAACTTCAATTTCTCCTGATCGTCATAGAGTTTGATATCGTACTTTTCGCAGGCGTCTGTAGCCATGACGCCTACCCCACCCCCATTGGTAATGATGATTGTGTTGCTCCCAACCGGTACCGGTGTATGGGACAGAAACTTACTCCACTCCAGGGCTTCTTGAATACTTTCAGCCCTTAGCACCCCACATTGGCGCATAATTGCATCGAATACCTTATCAGATCCTGCCAGGGAACCAGTGTGACTGGCTGCAGCGACTGCACCACGAATGGAGCGACCCGATTTGATCACAATGACCGGTTTTACTCTTGTAGCACGCTTTAAGACTTCCACGAGACGTTCACCATCCTGGATACCTTCCACATACATTAGAATAATCTTGGTTTCTTCCTGATTTATGAGGTATTCCAGCAGATCTGCTTCGTTGATATCTGATTTATTCCCAACTGAGATGATGGAGGATAAACCAATATTCTGAACGGCCGTCTTGCCGATCATGGCGACACCCAGGGCACCACTTTGAGTGATAATGGCAACGTTTCCTGGACGTATATCACGAGGTCCAAAGGTTGCATTCAAAGATACCTTTGATGAATAATGTCCGAAAATATTTGGACCGAGTACTCTAATATTATTTTTACGAGTGTATCTAAGGATGCGTTGTTCCTCTTCAAGATTACCCACCTCTGAAAAACCGGAGGAGATAATTGTCAGAAACTTGACCTTCTTTTTTGCACAATTGACAACAGCGTCGAACACAAATCGGGCAGGAATGGCGATAATTGCTACATCAATTTCACCCGATATCTCGTCAACACTCCTGAGGATATCTAAGCCCAGAGCATGTCCTCCCCTGGGGTTTACAGGGTAGATCGCTCCCAGATAGCCAACTTCGACAATGTTCTCGAGAATCTTGTAGCCAATCTTGCCTGGCTCCTGGCTCACGCCAATCACAGCGATCGATTCTGGTTCGAACAATAGTTTTATATCAGGTTTATGATCGCTCATTTACTCTCCAGAAACGTCATTTTCATTTCGTACAGTCCGTCTGAAATATGCTTTTGGATGTCAAAACCCATGCTTTCGAACAGACGCATCATCCTTGAATTTCTAATGATTACATCAGCTGTAAATCCTAGCAAGCCCTGCTTTTTTGCCAGAAATGTGAGATAACGCAGAAGTTCGCGGCCGATCCCCAATTCCTGATGGTCATCACGGACAACAAAGGCAACATCGGCAGTATGTGCAGTATCTGTAACAGCATATTGTCCCAATCCGACAAGCTGCTCTCTATCTCCTGACTGGGAAAAAACAAGCAGGATTATTTCGTTGGTATAATCAATAACCACAAATTCCTGTAATCTTTCATGAGGCATATCCTTCCTTTCAGAAATAAACCGTCTTTGAAGACTTGCATCTGACAGGGAGTAGAAAAATTCCTTAAGAATGGGTTCATCACTAATCTTTACGGGTCTTATGAATATCTCTAAACCGCTAGAGGTCGTTCTATAGGTTTCGACTTTTTCTGGGTATTCACCGGCTTTTCCTGCAATAAAGGCTTGATCCTGATAAATAAGATTACGTTTTTTAGCTTTGCGGATCAATTCTGCTCTAAAGTTTGGATGTGCAATGGATATTAACTCCATGGCACGTTCTCGAATGTTTTTCCCATGGAGATAAGCAATGCCGTACTCAGTAACTACATAGTGGATATCTCCACGATTCAAAGTCACTCCGGCACCGGCCTTTAGAAATGGTACGATACGCGAAACTCTGCCATTATCCGCGGTTGAAGGGATGGTAAGTATGGTCTTACCTTTCTCTGCGAGGATGGCGCCCCTCATAAAATCTGCCTGCCCCCCAATGCCACTGTAAAATACTTTTCCCAGCGATTCTGCCGTAGCCTGACCTGTAAGATCTATCTCCAAAGCTGAATTGATGGCAGTCATATTTTCGTGCTTGGCGATAACCCGGGGATCGTTTGTATAATCAACCGTTTTAAACTCTATAAAGGGATTATCGTGCAAATATTCGTATGTTTTAGCCGATCCCATACTGAAGGTGGCTATAGTCTTCCCTCTATTTATTGTTTTCCGGGAATTATCTATTATACCTGCCTGCATTAATTTCACCAGTCCATCACCCAACAACTCCGTATGAACGCCAAGATGCTTTTTATGTGTAAGCTTTGAAAGAATAGCATTTGGCAAATAGCCATAGCCCACCTGGATGGTATTCCCATCCTCAATAAGGGTGGCAACATAGCTTCCGATGCGATCGGCCACAGCGCTGTCTAACTCGTCTTTATATTCTAAAAGGGGCTCTTCATGATGAACAATAAAGTCCACTTGAGATATGTGGATAAATCCATCCCCGTGAATACGAGGCATTCTCGGGTTAATCTGAACAATAATAGTCTGAGCTTTTTCCGTCGCAGCTTTGACAATATCAACGCTGATGCCAAGGCTCATATAACCGTGAGGATCAGGACATGAAGCTTGGATGAGAGCCACATCAACGGGAACATGACCACGTGAGAAAAGACGAGGTATTTCGGAGAGAAAAATAGGTGTATAATCAGCTAGGCCTGAGTTAACTGCTTTGCGTGTACTGTTCCCTATAAAGAAAGAGTTGTGTCTGAAATTGTGCTTAAATTTTTCCTGAGCATAGGGTGCCAGTCCAAGTGACCATACCTGAAGAACCTCCGCATCAAAGATCGCTTTGGGATCGGACTCAATGTATTCTACAAGAGATTTCAGCAGAAATTGTGGCTCACCACAGGCAGTATGCACAAATATTCTATCCCCACGATGGAGGGATTTGAATGCTTTCCGGGCGGTGACAAATTTTTCAGGGTATTGATCTTTCAACAAGCTCAGCGCGTTGTGATTTGTTTTATTAGTTGTCATCTAACACTTTCTATCATCGCATTTTCAACCCATAGTGCTGAATGCAAATAAAGTGCCTGCGGAGGGCATTCGCAAAGAATAATTCAGGATATTTGTAACCCTAATAAATTACGCCGAATGAGAGTAAAGATAGCCCCATCAAGACGCATCAGAGGACAGGGATAGCAACTGCTTTCGAATCTCAGGAATAGCTGCTACTGTTCGCTGATATCCTTCATCGATAGCCCGGGCGGCCTGGTCAAAATCGAAAAATTTTAAATCTCCAAGTCTTGGTTGTATCAAAATATCAGGTTTATGGATTTCAAGGTTCATTATTTCAATTTTTTTTTGCATAATGCTCAAAGAAGAGCCTAAAACCTCAAAAATATGGGGAGATGGTTCTTCTTTACTGAACCATTGATCAATCTTAGTGCTTACTGTTTTTCCGGCGGTTCCATAGCGTTCAATCCATGATTTTATCACTTCAAGACGTTTCTTTTCAATGCTCTCGGAACCGTTTTTCCAACCATCTTCGACTAAGTTTTGAGTACGCTTTGCGATGCGCTCTGAATTAAGATCAACGGCGATGATCAAATCCGTTTCCATTTGTCGACACACATCAACAGGAAGTGGATTTACAACCCCACCATCCACTAACCAGCGATCCCCGATCAAAATTGGCGTTATTAGGCCGGGGACGGCCATACTTGCCCTAAGCGCGTCACTGATACTCCCCTCAGAAAGTATTATCTGCTCCCCGGTAAACATATCAGTTGCTACCATATGAACAGGTATACTCAGTTCCTCAAATCGGGAAACTTTGGTATAGCGCTGGATCAATTCAGCAACCTTATGACCGTCTATAAAACCGGAGCGTGGAAAGGCAATATCCAAGAAGGACAGGACCCGTTTCCAATCCATATCCAGAGCAAATTTCTTTATGCTGCCTAATCCCCCACTGGCAAAAGAGGCACCGATAAATGATCCGGAACTGGTTGCGGCGATTGCAGA
Source organism: bacterium (assembly GCA_013202895.1). GTDB lineage: Bacteria > Fidelibacterota > UBA8477 > UBA8477 > JABMPR01 > JABMPR01. The sequence goes on from JABMPR010000121.1 coordinate 15,670, forward strand.
AATCTGTATATCGTATTTTTGTAATGCTTCGATGACACCAATATGAGCCCAACCACGAGAAGATCCACTTCCTAGCACAAGACCTACTCTGGGGTTGCTCATCAAGTATTATCTTCAAGCATGCTTTGTTTACGGATATGATCCAGATCACCTTTTTTAAGACGCACCTCAACCAATAAATGATCTTCCTCATAATCAACTCTGAGGACATCAGCACTCCTATGCAGAAAGGCAAGCAACTTTTGCTGTGAATGCTCCAGCCGTAGGACTTCAACAACATAATCATTCCGACGAATTTCGACAATGGCGTCTTCCAGTTGATTGATATTCACCTGCCTGAGTACCGAAATTGGGACTGCGTCCTGATTGTCTCTCAGGGCACTGGAAATAATTTCCTGATTTTCAATTAGATCAATCTTGTTGAATATGGTCAAAGTCTGACTTTCAGCCACTCCGAGATCCATAAGCACTTCATTTACGGTCCCCAAATGTCTTTCAAATTGTGGGGAACTTAGGTCAATTACTTTTAAGATCAGATCAGCATTTTGCACTTCCTGCAGCGTGCTTTTGAATGAAGCGACCAGATGGTGAGGTAATTTGTGTATAAATCCAACTGTATCACTGAGCAATATCTCGTGCTCCTGAAGATTAATTTTTCTTATTGTAGTATCCAGGGTTGCAAAAAGCTTATCCTCCACCAAAACGCCAGCATCAGAAAATAGATTCATGAGGGAAGATTTACCCGCATTGGTATAGCCAACAAGAGCCACTTTGAACATCTCATCGCGACTTTTTCTACGTGTATCGCGTTGTTTTTCAATCTTTCCTAAATCGATTTTGAGAGTCGCAATTCGATTTCGGATTAAGCGCCTGTCAATCTCGATCTGAGTTTCACCCATCCCCCCTCGAGTAGTTGTGGCTCCACGTTGACGCTCAAGATGTGTCCAGGCTCTGGTCAACCTTGGCAATAGGTATTGAAGTTGGGCCAATTCTACCTGAGTTTTGGACTCCTTACTACTGGCATGTCTGACAAAAATATCCAGAATCAGACTACTGCGGTCAATTATCCGGGCTGTTTCCATGGCCTTTTGCAAATTCTTAGTTTGTGCCGGTGTAAGCTCATCATCAAAGATCACCAGATCTGCTTTTAGCATGGTGACAGAGGCACTTATCTCCTCCACCTTACCCTTACCCACATAGAGCGCTGCATTGATTTGAGCTCGTTTTTGAACAAACTTTCCAATGACTTCAGCACCAGCAGTTTTAGCAAGTAAACCTAATTCTGCCAGGTTTTCTCCCACTTCTTGTTCTGATTGATGCCCGTGGATCACACCAACAAGAAGTGCTCGTTGTTTTTCTTCTTTTGTTTCAAACATGTTGCCGCCAGGTTGATTTGATCCTTGATAAATAAGTCTCTATCACCCAAAGTACGAGCAATATACTCAGTAAAAAGGGCCATAATGCAGTACCGGATCTATGATCCAATATTTCAGTCACCAAATCTTCATGCTGCTCACTCACATACATCTCGGAGTTGTCAAGGCCATAGGATCTACTGTGTGCCTGTGCTTCATGAGTCGTGATATTTACGGCCATTGGCTGCAATACCTGACGTCCACGCGTGAGTCGATATACTCCAGGAATGTTTGTATGCGGATAGTGAATAATATAATTAGGATCTGGCGATAAGAAATCCACCGTTCCATCTGGTCGCTGAATACTATAAGGTGTGTTGGTTCCTTCTTGAGCATTGGGATTGAAATGCAGAGTATCACCGATCTCAACATTGAACAGAGTAGTCTGATCTTTCAACTCCTGAGATTGACAAAGTTGAAGCATGAGAGCCGGGAACATCCCCAATAGGGGTAAATTGTTTGCTTCAATTCCAAAATCTGTATTGAACCAGATCGTTCTTCCATCTCCCCACTTAGCCATTCCTAGAAATGGTTGATCATCTAGATAGCGAATCCAGGTTTTTTCCAGCTCGTTGCCGCTGCTTGAGTAGCGGCTATAAATTTTTAGTCTATCCTGAGCGATTGCAGCCTTTAAGGGTTCCTGTTTTAAGTCATTTCCCGCTGTCTGCGTAAGATAGAGTCCCAGGGGAGAGCGATTTTGAGTCTTAGTAAGCGGAGCATTAAAACCAAGCAATTCCAGCATATGAGGACCACCATCCCCAAAGAGGATTAGCTGTCCTCCCGCAGCATTAAAGGCTTTGAGACGGTTCCAGTTATACTCAACCAATCGACTGGCATCTTCCACGATGACAGTACCACCCTGACTCAGATTCAGATTATCGATTTCACTATAATCGGTTAGGTGAATTTCCAGGTTCAGATTCATTTCTTCAACCGCTGTTTCTATTATTCGCCAGAAATCTGGTGATTTCGATGAGCGTAGAATCTGGACCGGAATGTTCCCACCTGCCGGTAAAATAAAATGCCTAACATCGTTGAAATTATGTACATCCCGACTTAATTCCAGACGGCCCTCCTGGAAACCAGATTCTAGTACGCGAGCACTCAATTCTACAAAATTAGCTCCAGGTTCAATGACAACCTGGTTTTGCCTGCTCTCATTGATTAAAAGTTCCAGACTAGCTGTCTCCAGATCAGCATTCGCATGCTCTATCCCAACTTGAAGTTTGTATTCTACTGCCTGTCTTAATCCCCTTTCGGGCAAATCTACTGAGGATATTCCCATATCATTCTGAATTGGCTTCCACAGCAGATACTTATTCCACTCAGTCAAATTTTCGAGCTTGTTTTCGACATCCTGTCCATCGCCAAGCCACACAATTGATTTCCAGCGAAAGGGTTCCAGATCAATTTGTTGAGACAATCGGGCTTCAAGGTCACCAGCATACACTCCTGAATATGCCGGGGTGATTTCCTGGTGAGAATCTTTTAGTTCGAGATCAGTGATGCCCATGAAAACCAGTTTAAAACCCTTTTCTTTGAGTTCTGAGCTAAATTTTTGCAACCAGGATCCTGTCAGAGCTTCGTAATTCGCCCTGCTTGAAGCGCTATTATCCAGGGCAAAGACCAACAGGTCCACAGATTGGGTATTGATACTGAATCCACTTCTAAGGTTTAGGTTTGGACGAGCGAAAGCCAGGATGATAAGCAGAATCATCAAAGTGCGTATAATCAATAGGATTAATTGCTTAACATTGAATTTCTTCAGGGCATCCTGTTCGAGCAGCTTTAAGAATTTTAAGGATGGGAAATCAATCAGTTTACTTTTGCGTTTGGCCAACAAATGGATAATTACCGGCAAACTCATCAGTGGAAGAAACCAAAGAAATATGGGGCTTAGAAAAGTCATTCGATTCGATCAGACGTGAATTACAACAAGCTCGTCAGGCTTAATAGCCCACCGGACAAGAGAGGTATCAAAAAATTGTCATCAAGATTTAGCGGTAATGCTTCAGCTACTGTCACCCCAATTGCGACAAGGATATTCGTAAAAATATTCGCAGGGAAAAACAAAAATAGGATTAACACGGTCACAACAAAGAAGGCACTACTACCCTCAACTGACTTTGCCAGGAATTGATGCTTTCCGAAGGGAATGCCGATCAGTGCTGCAAAAGTATCAGAGACAGAGAGTATCAATAATGATGGAACGGCAATCTCTCTGGGGAATAAAAAAATGCATAGCACTGTACCGGTAAAAACGTAGGTCGCCCCGGTCAGGTTATTATGTTCATGGTCCCTGAGCGAGCTCCCAAAAACGCGGATAAAAAGATTTCTACTTGAGGATAAATGTAATCTAAGATATTCCGTAATCAGGAATCCTGTTGCTATAATAATCACACTGTACAGCATGATATTTCTCTCAAAAACAAACCAATATAGTAGTGGAATAGCGCTACTGCCAAGGTGGATGGCTTTTCTCACTAACTCAGGACTATGAATCTTGGATGTTGTCATTGATTAACCGTTTAGGAGCGCAAGCAGGTTTATATAATTTTCTCCTGGCGGAGCGGAAGCGTTAAAAACAGCAGAACCAGCAACAAATCGATCAATACCGATCTGATTCAGAGAACCAATGGTTTGCTGATTTATACCTCCATCAATTTCGACCAACACATCATTATCTTCCAATAATGGTCGAAGCTGTGCCAGGTCATTGAGAACACTGGGGATAAACGATTGACCACCAAAACCAGGGAATACAGACATTATGAGCAACTGGTCCATCTGGTCTAGGTAGGGCACAACCAGCTCAAGTTTTTCATCGGGGTTTACAACCAAACCAGCTTTTGAGCCAAGACTTTTGATTGCCTTGAGGGTATCTGCTACAGATTCACAGGTTGAAGGATGCACCAGAACAACATCTGCTCCAGCTGAAATAAAACTTTCAAGATATTTGTCTGGATTTGAGATCATCAGGTGTGCTTCCAATTCCAGATCAGTCATTTTTCGGATTGCTTTCACAACCAGGGGTCCAAAAGTCAAATTTGGTACATAATGTCCATCCATCACATCCAAATGGAGGACCTCTCCTCCAGCCGCAACGATAGAATTAATTTGCTCGCCTAATCGGGAAAAATCTGCAGACAGAACAGAGGGCGATATTTTGGGGGGGGTCCCGGGGATCATTCGAATTCTTTTGTAATCATGAGATCAACATAGACCTGGCGTTCCCTGGGGAAGACTTTTCCTGGTGCAATGGATTGTAAAACTACCGTGCCAGGCAATAGTTCTGTGTCAAGTGAATATTGGATTTCTCCCAGGCTAAAACCACTTCTCTCCAACAATTTTCTGGCATCTTTGAGACCCTTATTGAGTACGGATGGCATGATCTTTTTAAGATTTCTTTTTCCGAGGCTGACTGTCAAAGTGATGGAATCCCCGGGTGCTACCGGTAGACCTGCCGGGATTGACTGGCCCACCACCACGGTCTTTTCATAAAGATCTGATGAATCTAGTGTAACTTCTGCTAGAAATAGCCCGAGTTGATCCAGAGCAATGGTAGCTTGCCGTTGGGTAATGGCAATTAGATCGGGCATCTCAAGTTTGGCAGGGGGTAAACTGATAGTGAGTTGAATCTTCCTGTTTTCCTTCACCATTTGCCCAGCTTCCGGATATTGATCCATGATAAAACCGCCAGGAATGTCGCGTCTAAAAATCGTATCCTTGATGGTAAATGCCAGCTGCCTTTCATTAAGAATTTGGGTGGCTTTCTCAAGATCAGTATGTGTTAGGCTAGGGACACGAATCTCATCATTCCAGTTCACATATAGGGGCAAAATGATACTATTGAGGATAAGGGCAGAAATCAAGCCCACACCTGCAAATATGATCAAATAGTCGCGTAATAGCTTCATAATGATTTTCTAATTTTTACTGCAAACATGCCATCCATACCGTGAATCCAGGGTAATGTAGCCAGAGCACCCCGTTCATCAATATATGGTTTAAGTTTCTCGTCGCTAATACTATCAATTTCAGCGTTATCAAGGATTCTAAGCACCGAATCAACCAGATCCCAGTTCTCCTCCGGTTCCAGGGTGCAGGTTGCATATACCAGATGCCCACCCGCTCTAAGGGATTTCCAGCAATTCTGAAAGATTCTGGATTGGATTCCCACAAGAGAGGCTTCATCTGTCACCTGGTGCTTCCAACGTGCATCGGGACGTCGATTCAAGACCCCAGTCCCGGAACAGGGCACATCCAAAAGGATACGGTTTGCATCCGGCAGTCTTTGAGATGCGGCATCTAGATGCTGCACTGATATCCCTTTTAGTCCAAGTCGCCTAATCGTTTCAGAGACTTTTTCCAGCCTTGAACTACTCGCATCAATTGCAATTATATCAGCCTGTCCACCTGTGAGCTCATAAAGCATTGACATTTTTCCTCCAGGAGCGGCGCAAGCATCTACGATAATGTCATCGGTTTGGGGATCCAAAATATGAGGGATTAGTCCTGCAGCAAGATCCTGGAAAGAAAACCAGCCCTGGCGAAATTCGTTTGAATTGAGTAGTAAGCCACCGCCATCAACCTCATAGAAATTCTCCAATAGTGTGGAAGAAGCGAATCTTATACTATTCGAGTGTAGAAAGCCCTCAAATTCTGACTGATCTACCAGCAGCGTATTTCGACGAATCCAGGTTTTTGGTACTGAATTGTTGTGTTCACAGAGGGCGGCAACCTCAGATTCGGTGTAGCGTGACAACCATTTTTGCAGCATCCATTTAGGGTGTGATGTTTCCACAGAAAGACGTTCCAAAGGATCATCAATTGCTTCTAGAATGGTGTCCAGTTGAAGTATTTGCATTTGTCTTAAAATTGCATTTACCAGATTAGCAGCTCCAGGCTGCTTAACTCGTTTGCAGAGATCAACGGTTTCATGGATTGCCGCATGGTCAGCGGTTTGCATGTATTTAAGTTGAAAAGTACCCATACGGAGTAAAACTTTCACTGCATGTTGAGTCTTTTTATAGCGTCCTTTAAATGCGGTCCGAATCAGGGCGTCCAGTTGGAGTTTCATACGGGTGGTCCCATAAACCAGCTCCGTGGTCCAGCGTTTTTCTGGAGGTGAGAGTGTGCTCCTATTTAAGGCAACGTATAAGAGATCATTTATGTATGAAGAGCTATCCTTCTCAGCCGCCAGGAGGGTTTTGTGAGCCAAAATACGAGGAGCACTAGCCAAGATGGTCCCCTATCTGCATAGGGTTTCCCCTAAGATATGAATCGGCCTGCATCGCCTTCTTACTTTCAGGTTGTACATAATTGATGATGAGCGAGCCCATACCACAGGCAACGGTAAAGGAATCTGGGGCAAGCGAAATAACGGTGCCTGGCTTTCCAACTAAATTGCTTAATTCTGTCGAAAGTAATTTGAGCCGAGATCCATTTCTATAAGTGAATGCTCCAGGTGTAGGTGCAAATGCCCTCACGCGGTTGTGACATTTTTCCGCGCTTTCTTCGAAGTTTAATAATTGCATATCTGAGGTGACTTTAGGAGCGGGTGTAGATAGTGAGTTATCCTGTTCTCCCTCGACCACTTTTCCAGAAGCGATATAATTCAGCGTATCCAAGACTAGATCTGCCCCAAGATTGCATAGCTTGTTATACAGCGTTTGGAGGTTGTCATCTTCCTTGATTGGTATTTTGGATTGTAGAATGATATTACCTGTATCCACCCTCCGTTTTAGAAAAAAAGTAGTCACGCCACTTTCACGATCTCCATTCAACAAGGCCCAATGAATAGGGGCAGCACCGCGGTATCTGGGCAAAAGTGATGCGTGCAAATTGATTGAACCAAACCGCGGTAATGTAAATACATCCACTGGAAGAATCTGAAATGCTACCACAACGATTAAATCGGGCAAAAGACTTTTGATTTCCGAAATAAATGCCGAGTCCTTTAAATTCTCTGGTTGGCTGATGGGGAGTCCAAGGGCTTGGGCAGTTTGTTTGACTGCAGATGATCGCAGCTTTCGACCTCGCCCCTGTTGTTTGTCTGGAATCGTTACTACGAGTTGAATCTGGTGAATACTACTGTGCAGTTTTTCCAATGCGGGCACGGCAAAATCCGGGGTACCCATGAAAACAATTTTTAGTGGAGTTGTTGGGTTCATTTTTCACTCATTAACCAGGAAGTGTGAATAATTGGATTATGCAAATAAAACCGGGACTGGATCTTAGTGACATGGAAGTCCAAAAGGCCTGGGCGTTTGAAATAGCTTTTGATCTACTGCTCATCAATACTCACCCCGGCAGTCCTCAATATACAGCTCATTGGTAATGATGTTCTCTGGATAGCAGCAATTCAAGTCGCTCAGAGTTCGAAATTTTCGGAAGCCTCTACCCCTATTTCGCCGCTGGCAATTTTCTTGAGTGTTTTTTTTAACAGAGAGCGCTTCAGGGGACTCAGATGGTCAATAAAAAGTCGGCTCTCGAGATGATCATACTCATGTTGAATCACACGGGCATGAAAACCATCCACTTCCTCATCAATAATGTCACCTTCAAGATTTTGATAGGTGAGCCTAATACTTATGGGACGCTCAACAATCTCACGAATGGTAGGAATACTCAGGCAACCCTCTTCGTATTCGTCCTTGACTTCATTAAACTCGTAAATACGTGGGTTGATATAGATGCGCTTTTTTTCAGATTCATCGATCGGTGTGAGATCGATAACAAAAAGTCGGATCGATTTTCCGATTTGAGGTGCTGCCAGACCGATTCCTTCAGCAGCATACATGCTTTCAAACATATTGGAGACGATTTCACGAATGGGATCATCAATTTCAGAAATTTCCTCGGTTTTTTTCCGAAGTATATCTTTTCCGTATGTCTGAATCTCCAGCAGCATGCTCTACTTTGTTTTCACCGTAGTTATGGCGTTTCTACCTACATGCAACTTTGTATCAGTTGCAGTTTTAATCAATAGAATGTCATTGTCCTTGATCCCCTCAACAGTTCCATGAATTCCGCCTGAAGTAATCACGTGATCACCTTTTTTAACCTCGGACCGCATCTTCTCAGATTCCTTCTGGCGTTTGGATTGAGGTCGGATGAGCAAAAAATAGAATACCCCAAACATTAAAATTATTGGCAGAAAACTTAAAATTGGATTTCCGGCTTCGCCGCCGGCTGGGGATGACATGAGTAAAATGTTTGCGATCATAATAATGTTTAAAACTCCTTAATATTTATAAACCGCGCTAATCTAAACGGGTGCCTAGACCTATCCAACCTGCTAAACCATAATACCTGCTGAAAAACTGCTTTTTCAGCAGGTATTACTCATCTTAAAGGCTACTCCCAAATTCTTCAGTAATGATTATTTAATTAATAATTTAGGTTGTATCCAGTGGGGATCTAGAATACTACACTATCCTGGTGTGAGTAAGAATCAGGTAATAAAGCACCGAGCTTTTACAAAAACTCCAAACATTCCTCCCACCATGAGCCAAAGCTTCGACTTTTTCGAACGATAGCATCAATGCTGCAAGGTGCCGGAGCGACAGCAATTGTGGTTTCTATTTTTTTATAGCGTACATCCATTTCCACCCATAGGGTTTCAATTTTGCTGGAGGTCTGATTAGCTATGGCTGCGGCAGCACCAAAGGCAAAACCTATATCCTCATTTTCGGTGTTACGATGTCCATGAATTCTAATCTTGAGTGTTCTCCCATACATATAATCTTCTGACAGGTTAACCGATATTAGCGTAGGGGCTGTACGATTTCGTGCAAAATATTTTTCAACCGTTGTTGCAATGTGCTGGTCGCGAATTTGTGCCTGTAATAGCAAAGGCATTGTGATAATAACTGTGGTCAGCCAAATTAATGATAATCTCAAGTTAGATTCCCTTCTCTCCCGATGGTCCGTGTAATCAGTGATATCGCAGGCGAGTTTACGACAATGCGGCATCATAATCCAATACAAATATTCCTAAAATTCTATTGTCGCTGTAAATTTGATTATTCAATATTCCCGTCTACGATCTATAGCAAATATTATGTTGGAACAGACATTAAGCAGTTCAATAATGCTTGCGACCCTAACTTCGGGGAATATATTAATAGGAATGATTACTATTTATACAAAAATATTTCAATAACCCCAAAAAAACAATTTTCAATCAGGAGGAAAAAATGTTAGTAACAAATCCCGCTCCCCAATTCACAGCAACAGCAATCATGGGTGATAATTCATTTAAAGAAATCAGTTTATCTGATTACAAGGGTAAGAAGGTTGTATTATTCTTCTATCCCCTTGATTTCACATTTGTCTGTCCAACAGAAATACTGGCATTCAATCATCGACTGGCAGATTTCGAAAAACGAGGAGTTCAGGTCCTTGGTTGCTCGGTTGATTCTAAATGGAGCCACTTTGGGTGGAAAAATACACCTATAAACAATGGTGGAATTGGTGATATCAAATACCCAATTCTAGCTGATATCGATAAGAGTATTGCCAGAGCCTATGATGTTCTAAAAGGCTCTATACCTGCCGCAGTTTTGACTGATGAAGGTGAAGAAGAAACAAGCATAGGTGGTGATGTGGCTCTGCGCGCTTCTTTTCTTATCGATGAGGAAGGAACAGTCCGGCATGCGGTTATCAATGATCTACCTTTAGGTCGGAATATTGATGAGATGCTGCGGATGGTAGATGCGCTTGCATTTAATCAGGAACATGGCGAAGTATGTCCTGCTGGATGGCAGGAAGGTGATGCGACGATGAAAGAGAACTTTGAGAGCGTTGCGTCCTACCTGGAAAACAATGCTGATAAACTTTAATCGTTTATCCCAATAATAAAAAAGCTCCTGCATGCAGGAGCTTTTTTTATATCATAATAAATGATCTTTAAACGGTCATTATATCTTCTTCTTTGGCCTTAACTGCATCATCGATTTCCTTGATATACTTATCCGTCATTTCTTGCACATTACTGATTGCCCGTTTTTGATTATCCTCTGAAATCTCATGCTCTTTTTCGGCCTTTTTGATCTGATCATTTGCGTCACGACGCACATTTCGAACTCCAATACGAGCATCTTCAGCAAGATTGTGCAAGTGACGAATCAATTCTTTTCTACGTTCATCTGTCAACGGAGGTATTGGTATTCTAATCGTGACACCATCATTTGTTGGATTTAGACCAAGATCTGCAGACATAATAGCCTTTTCAATCTCTCCAGCAAGACTTCTTTCCCAGGGTTGAATTACAATCAGACGGGGTTCAGGTACACTCAGGTTTGCCATCTGATTCAAGGGAGTTGGATTGCCATAATAGGGTACCCTAATATTCTCAACCAATGTCACAGAGGCTCTACTACTTCGCAAACCGGTCATCTCATGCTTAACATGTTCAATGGACATTTTCATGTGATGATCTACATCTTTAAACAGTTCGTTAATCATTATTCCCTCCAACTACAGATCCAATGGCCTCGCCTTGCATCACTCTTAATAGATTTCCTGGAATTTCCATATTAAACACATGAACCGCAAGCTGATTCTCACGACAGAGTGCAAAAGCTGTCTGATCCATGACTCTTAAATTTTTGTTAATCACATCATCATAACTAATGTGAGACAGAAAGACGGCTGAGGAATCTTTTTCTGGATCTGCAGTATATATGCCATCTACCCTAGTTCCTTTGAGAAGAATGTCGGCTTCAATTTCGACCCCTCTAAGCGCAGCAGCAGTATCTGTTGTAAAAAATGGATTCCCGGTTCCAGCCGCAAAGATCACGACCTTACCTGCCTCCAGGTCTGATAGAGCTTTACGTTGAGTAAATGGTTCCGCGATCTGGTTCATTTCAATAGCAGTAAGTACGCTGGATGCCATTCCACTGCGTTTGATAGCATCTCCTAATGCAACTGCATTAATCGTCGTCGCGAGCATCCCCATGTGGTCAGCAGCAACCCGACTCATACTTTTGGCTTTTTCAGATAGCCCTCGAAAGATGTTTCCTCCGCCCATAACTATGGCGATCTGGACACCAAGATCAACAACAGATTGTAAATCGGAGGTCATTTGATCAAGCACACGGGTATCAATAGAAAGAGCCGAACCACCTGCAAGCGCTTCGCCACTAAGTTTAAGAAGGATACGCTTGTAGATAGGTCCGGCTGTCATAAATACCGCCTGATAATTAGTTAATTAGTTGGTGTTGGAGTTGGTCTCCCCGATGGCAAACCGCTGAAAGCGCACAACAAACATATTCTCACCCAGACCAGAAATAGCCCCATTTACTAGATCCGTAATGTTTCTCTCAGGATCCTTTACGAAAGGTTGTTCCATGAGGACGACTTCTTTGTAATACTTTTCTAAACGCCCACTGACAATTTTTTCAACGATATGCTCAGGTTTGCCTTCATTCAGAGCCTGCACTTTAAAAATGTCAGCCTCTTTATCAAGCGCGTCGGTGGAAACCTGATCACGCTTAACTACATCAGGATCTGCTGCAGCGATGTGCATTGCAATGTTATGCCCCAGTTCCAGGAACTGGTCAGTTTTAGCGACAAAATCGGTTTCACACGCTATTTCGACCAGTGCACCCAGCTTACCACCAGCGTGGATATAGCTGAAAACCAGACCCTCTTTTGTAGCACGACCAACTTTTTTGGCAGCTTTGGCTGCGCCTTTTTTGCGAAGGACGTCAATCGCTTTTTCAATATTTCCGTCAGCTTCCTGAAGTGCGCTTTTGCACTCCATCATGCCGACACCTGTCTTATCACGCAGCTCTTTGACCGCAGCAGCTGTAATAGCCATTCTAAAATTTCTCCTGGGTTATAAAATTATTTATTATTTAGGCAGGCACTTCTTCAGCGTCAATTGCCTGTGAAACGCCCTTGGCTTCCAGGATAGCATCGGCAAGAATTCCTACCAGCAGACGGATAGTCTGGATAGAGTCATCATTTGCCGGAATTGGAATATCCACTCTACGAGGGTCTGCATTTGTATCAACGATAGCTATAATGGGGATTTCCAGTCGCAGGGCTTCGGCAATGGCAATAGTCTCTTTGTGAGCATCCACAATGATCACCACATCGGGTAAACGGCGCATGTCCTTTATTCCACGGTGCTGGGTTTGAAGACGTGATCTTTCACGGGAACGCATGAGTAATTCTTTTTTGGTCAAGGTCTCAGCGATGCCGCTGGTCTCATCTTTTTCAAGCATATGTAGCTTTTTGATAGATTTCTTGATCGTCATGAAATTAGTTAAGGTTCCACCCAACCAACGTTCGGTAACATGGAACATACCGCAACGGTCTGCTTCTTCTTCCACAACCAGCTTGGCTGATTTTTTTGTAGCAACGAAAAGAACCGATCCGCCTTTATTAACGGTAGAGGTTACAAGATCAACTGCTTTTGTGAGCTGCTCAATGGTTTTATAAAGATCGATAATATGGACTCCATTCTTCCTGGTGAAGATGTATTCTTCCATATTTGGGTCCCAATTCCGGGTCATATGGCCAAAATGGGCCCCAGCAGCCAGTAAATCTTCTAATGAAATATCACGCATTAAAACTCCTGAAAATAAATATTAACGTTTCGAGAACTGGTAAGCTTTACGTGCTCCTGCCAGACCGTATTTTTTACGCTCTTTCTTACGAGCATCACGGGTAATTAGGCCAGCCTTCTTGAGGACCGGACGTAATTCATTATCATCGTCCTGCAAGGCTTTAGATATACCATGGCGTATCGCATATGCCTGACCAGAGAGGCCACCACCGTTTACCTTGACTGAAATATCATAACGGCCATCATTTTCGGTGAGATTAAGGGGCTCATGAACAATCATTCTCAGAGTTTTACGTCCAAAATAATCATTTAAATCACGGCTATTTACCTGGATAACACCTTTACCGGGTTGCATATATACACGAGCAATCGAGCTTTTGCGTTTTCCGGTAGCATATAATTTAGTAGAAGTACTCATTGATTAACCAATCTTGAGAGGTTTGGGTTGTTGTGCATCATGAGGATGTGCATCACCTGCATAAATTTTCATTTTCTTTAGTTGAACTCGCCCTAAACGATTGTGAGGCAACATACCTTTTACGGCGTGTTCTAAGATTCGTTCAGGATGTTTTTCACGCATTTGTTTCAGCGTCGTGAAACGAGCACCACCTGGAAATCCACTATGACGAAAATATGTTTTCTGCTCTTCTTTATTTCCTGTCACACGAATTTTTTCAGCATTTGTGACAATGACAAAATCACCGCTATCAAGATGGGGTACAAACGTCGGTTTATGCTTTCCCCTAAGGATTTGAGCGATTGTTGTTGAGAGCCTGCCCAGAGTTTTATCTGTGGCATCAACAAGCCACCATTCGCGCTCAATCTCACTTGCTTTCACATTATACGTTTTCAATTCTTTTCCTTCTCATTACTTACTCATTGGCCACTTACGGCCTAAAAAAGCGACGTAATCTAACCGACACCCTGACGCATGTCAAACATAATCTCCTAAGCGAAAAACCAAGCATTTTCAGGCACTTGTCGATGTTTTGAGACTGATCTCGAAAGTAGTTCCCTGACCCGGCACGGACTCTACCGTTATGTCCCCCTGATGGTACTCACGAAATATACGTTCAACCAGGCTCAAACCTAAACCCCAGCCACGTTTCTTGGTACTCCACCCCGGCCGAAATATATTCTTGTGATCCATGAGAGCGATACCTTCGCCATTGTCACTAACTTTTATTCGGGTTCGGGATCCACTTTGGTAAACACTAACGCTGATCGTACCCTGCTCTTTTTTTATGGCATCAACCGCATTTTTTAGCAGATTTTCAATTGCCCAGCCAAATAATTCTGCGTGAGCCATTACAATGTAATCATCGGGACAATCGAACTCAACATTGATGGATTTCCCCCATTGTGGAATTCTGCGCTGCACATACGTGAGCACAGGTTGTATGAGAGTCGCTACAGAAAGGGCTTCCAATTTCACTCCTGCTCCGATTTTGGAGAAGCGCTGGGCAACCTGATTCAACCTTTGAAGGTCGTTATCCATTTCGTCGATGATCTTCCTAGTCTCCGTTGTCTGGATTTCCTCGCGCAATAACTCTATCCACCCCATAAGTGATGATAAGGGAGTCCCTAATTGATGGGCAGTTTCCTTCGAAAGGCCAACCCATATCCCTCTTCTTTCAGCCTTACGAATAAATTGGAATCCGGCAAATCCAAGGAGGATGAATCCGCTGATAATCCCAAATTCAATAAAAGGGAACCATCTTAATGCCTGGATTAATTCTGAATCTTCATAATGGATGAGCATCACGGTTTTACCGGCAAACTCAACTGGAACGGGTTCATTTTTTGAGTCCATCCGCAACATTGAGTTATGTAGAAATATTGCCTCATGCTCAGCGCTCGTTTCATCCGGGATTTGAAGGGTATGATCTTCAATTCGAAGACCCGATCCTTCATCAAGGGTAGTGAGTATCATGGGGAAATTAACCGCCCGGATTACATTTTTTACGATCTCTTGAAATTTTCTGCTTTCAGGCTCTCCAAAATGGATAAGCATGATTTCACGTTGCAGATATTTTATAGGGATGGCATCATTCTGTATATCCATTTCCGTGACTGTCTTTAGCAGAAATGAATTCAGCTCTGGTTCAGGAATTGAATCTGGAATATGAATATTCCGATATGCGTAAATAAGCTTCTCACCACCCTCGATAACTGTGATAATAATGGGAAAACTGATATTTTTTATTATCTGATTGAAGGCAAAATCCATATTTGGCGAGTCCAGTGAGAGCGCACTGGCATATAGATTTGCATTATAGCTTAAAAACTTTCTTTGCTCCTCCTGATAAGCCTTACTTTGCAGATCTGCTGCCAGCGCGTTTGCCAACAAATGAGAGTTATAGTTTAAAAAACGTAGATTATCATCTCGCAATTCCTTGACCAACCAATTGGTATAGAGTAGGGAGATACTGATAATAATCACGGCCAGGACAAATAATCCGAGCTTAATGTTCGTTGTAGATCTAAAATCTCGCATTAGTCTGGGATTGACGACATCCTGTTTCTATAAATAATGAAGGCTGAGAGTCCGAGTACGATTAAAACTGAGAGTATTGTAATCCAAAATCCAATTTTCACGGAAGCAGGTTCATATCGAAAATTGATCTCATGTTTCCCTGCCGGGATAACCATTCCGCGGATCAATTCATTGGTCAGATATATCTCTGACACGGATTCACCATCCAGGTAAGCATTCCAGCCGCCAGGATAAAATACTTCACTGACTACCAGGAAGCCCTCATCTTCATTTTCAGTTTGGAGCGTCATGGATTGCAGACTGCGATTTATCAAGGCAACACTCCCAGAACCATAACTTGCTGAAGAGAGTGTACCCTTCGAGTCTAAAACATGTGCCTGAACTTGAGGGGATGCTTCTGACCGACTCATGTTCGTACTGACTTCTTCTGAGCTAGCATATTTGGATACGTCTGTTACAAACCAGGCCCGTGGATAATCATCGCTAAATTCATATATCAATGCCTGTGCACGCTGCCCTCGGCTTATATGGCTTGACTGATCAACCAGTACAAATAAAGGATCATTCAAGGGGTAGGGCGACACCAGATATTTTACGTTTAAATTCCTGAGAACATCCAGATGTCTCTTTCTGAGAATTGGATCGACCTGATCAATAGCTTTGGGTGCAGCACCCGTAGCAGTTTGAGAATAATACTTTGGTAAAAAAGTTTGCTCAAGTTGTGTAGAATTTAAAAAATCCTGCAAGATTTTCAACTTTGCCGGGCTATATCCGCCAATGGATTCAAGACCATACATGGCCCAGACATTGGATCCAAAGAATGAGTGTACTGGAAAAATTCGACCGGGATTAGCCTCAGTAAGCTCTTTTAATTTACGAATGGCGGGTGTTTCCTGTTCGGCGGCCTTCACCCTGGCATCACTTACCGCTTTATTTGCAAAGCGTAGATCAACATGGCCAAGATCCAGGAGCACAATTCCTGTCATACCTAAGGCTAAAATGAAGCCTTTAATTTTGTTGGAAAAATAAACCCATATCAGTGCCAGACTTGCAGTTACAATAAACAGACTCTTGATCAGGCTGCTGTAGAACATATCAAGACGGGCATTACTCAGGGATGGGTGAGCTTTTTCTGATGCTGCCAGCGCACTGGCATAGAAAATTGTGAAAGTGCCCTTGAACAGCAGAACAATAATAAATAAACCGCCCATCACAGCCGTGGCTATCAGTACCTTTTTCTCCAGGCTTTTCTTTTTTGATTCACTGAGATTAAGAAGTGTGTATAAACCAATCCCGGCCAACAGAGCGACCATCAATTCAAGCAGGATTAGGATCATGGATGGTACCCTAAACTTATTAAAGAAGGGCAGGATCTTAAATAAAATATCGTATAAATACGGCCAATAGTTGCCAAAACTAACCAGCAAGGCTAAAATTATTGTACTTAATAGAAAGATCTTTTCCTTTAATAATTCCTTATTAAAAAAGGCCGAAATTATCAGGATCAGCAATCCTAGGCCAATGTAATCGGAGTGTTCTGTGAATGGTTTTCCACCCCAGTAGGTCTGTCCACCAAACCCGAACCAATCTGAAAAGAAGAGTGCCAGCACTTCATAGGGTGGAAAAGACCAGCTGGTGGCGTAGCCGTAATCCAGGCCTCCTCCTGCACTTCCTCCCCGGATAGTGTAAGCTGCGTATGAAAGTGACGGGATATACAATACCGCTGCAAGACCAATTCCCAAGAGCATCCCGCCAAGCATGTAGGAAGCAGCTATGTGAAAATTCTTCCAATCCCCACTCTTTATTCTGAAGAATATTTCGATCATTACAAACCAACCGCCAGCCATCCAGCCATAGTAGGCAATTTGTACATGTCCTCGCTGAAATTGTAAACCTGAGACCAGTGCCAGTATCAGCATTCCAGTTAAATCCGGCTTTTCAAAGATGCGTTTGAGAGCATAGAGCAGCCAAGGCAGGTAGGCCGCGGTCATCATTTGTGAACCATGTCCAGCTGAAATCATTACCACGAAAAAGGGCATGAGCATATAGCTGAGTCCACCGAGAAGCGATGCCATAAAATTTAGTTTTAGATAACGAAGCAAGCTGTAAACACCCATGGCAGCCAGCAAATAGTGGAATAGCATAGTCCAGAGACCTGGGACACCCAGCTTGTTCAAGAAACCTAGTATAAAATTTGGAAAATAGACCCATTTTGTAAACATCATGCTGCTGAAGGCGGGCATTCCTGAAAATATGTAGGGTTGCCAGAGCGGATACTCACCGGTTTCGCTCATATATATATTCAGTTGATGGGTCACTCCCCTGGCGGAGGTGGTGTCTCCACCTCCAAACACGTAGCCTTTAAAAAAGACGGAGGAAAAAAGGGCAATGAGAATCAGCAGGAAGATGCCGCCTGCTTTGATCGCATCTTTTTTGAATAATCTAGCAAACATTCTTAGCCTCTGGAATCCTTTGATTTAATAAACAACCTCGTATCAGGGATACGTTCCCAAGTCGCGAGTGAACAGATAATTTTCCATCAGGCGCATAGAAGCTAAGCGCTCAAACCTTGAGGAAAAATAAATTATCGTTTGTGTGTCTAACTGAGGACAAACCCACTAGAATTTTCGGGGATTTCGATTTTCCTGGCAGAGATTGAGCAAATATTATAAACCCAATATGTGGTTAATCAGAATCACCACATCTGAGATATTTACTTGACCATCCTGATTTAAATCACCCCAAAGAGGTTCAACAACATAATAATCTGCTTCGATGATCTGTGCTCCATATAGAAGGCTTCCCACATGTCCATTACCACTCTGATCCAGGGCTTGAGTACTACTGCCCTCAAAATTCCAATATGCAATCAGTCCTTGCTCATCTCCGTTTAAGTCCTGATACATAGTGGTTTGAATATCCTCTATCGTCAATGGTATGTCCCAAATACGCACTTCGTCCAACATTCCATTTAAACTGCCATAGCTTGCACCATCGTGGGTTGCCTGACCCAAAGATACATAATCAATGTTATTTGCATAAGAGCCACTGTGCTCATAGTAGAGCGAAGCCATCAAAAGTCCATCCAGATAAATGGATGAGATACTGCCATATTGAACAACAGTATAGTGATGCCAATCCCCATATGCAGGCGTATAATGCTGTACGACCCCAGTACATTCCGTGTCACCTCTGAGACCAAATCTATGGACCTGCTCGTATGAATGGCTCTCAGCAAAGTAACCTACAGCACTATGGTTACAGCCAGTGGGATCAGTTCTTTGCTCGAAAATAGGATTTTGCTCCTCAATTCCACCTCCTGGACCACTTAAATACACCCAGGCTTGGATCGTAAAATCGGTGTTATTGACAATAGCTCCCGGTAAATTCACATAATCATTAATACCATCCAGTAACAAAACATGATTCTGACCAATTCCCTGTATGGTAAGTAACACTAGAATCAGATACTTGAATATATTTTTCACAACCTATCCCCACAATGTATACATTTTCGCCAAATCCTGAGAATTTATCCTTCATCGCGATTAAACCTAGAGCAATGCTACGATTTTTACGACCGACTCTCCATCACCATAGCGTGGTTTCCAAATTAGCGGTTTGGGGAAATTTCGAAGCAGTACAGGTATTCTATCTAATGTATTTCCAACTAAAATATTCCAACCATCTTCCACCGTTTCAACCCATTCAGTTTCATTCCGAACCGTTAGGCAATGAGTTTGGTGTAGATAGGCTTCTTTTTGGACGCCACCAGAATCAGTAATAATCATCCGGGAATATTTTTCCAGCATCATCATATCCAGGTAACCAACGGGCTCAATAATGCGAATATCGCCTGAGATGCGATTGATTAACAACTCGACTCTAGATTTGCTTCTGGGGTGTACAGGGAAAATAACCGGTATATTGCCTTTTGAGACCTGGTCAAGAATTGTGAGTAATCTCTCATCATGATCCGCATTACTAGGTCGATGAATCGTCATGAGTAAAAATTCGCCCTTTATCAAATTGAGTTGATCCAGAATTGTTGATTTTTGTTCAGCTATTTTGGTATAGTTAAGCAGGGCATCCACCATGACATCCCCAACAATATGAACCCCTTTGGAAATGCCTTCTTTTTTCAGATTTTCTGCGGCAACCTGGGTCGGGACAAACAGTAGATCCGAGAGCACATCTGTAACAATCCGGTTAATCTCTTCTGGCATTTCGCGATTATAAGATCTTAACCCGGCTTCTATATGAACAATTTTGACATGCAATTTTGCCGCAGCCAAAGCCCCAGCGATGGTGGCATTGGTATCACCATAAACAATTACATAATCCGGCTTTTCTTTGATAATAATTTGCTCAATGCCAATGAGGGCAGCCGCTGTCTGTGCGGCATGAGTCCCAGATCCAACACCTAAATTATAATCAGGTTGGGGTATGGCCATCTCTTCGAAAAAGATTTTGGCCATATTGTCATCATAATGTTGACCAGTATTTACAAGAATCTCAGTATGGCCCGCATTCCGCAAAGCATGGGAAACGACTGAAGCTTTCACAAATTGGGGACGAGCACCTATAATGGTAACTACTTTCAATTTCTATTGTATTCCTAAATGTTAGCTACGCTGTTAATAAAACTGATTATTTTCATATTTACCTAACAAGATCACTAATCATCAACTTCATAAATTGTTCCAAGCCCGGAATCTTTATTTTAATTAAAAATCAAACACCCTAAACAAAAATCCCAAAATTCAGAGTAGATAATGGAATGAACAGGTCTTGAATGATACTAATAATATTAGAATGGCAAAGTTAATACTCTGCCGTCTTAAAAAAAATCTGATTATTATTAGCCGAAAAAATCAACGCTCTTGGGGTGTTAAATACACTTAAACAATCCCAATTAGAATATGTGTATTTGATCACCTGAAGAAAATATCGTTAAGTCATATAGCTTTTATATTACTTGAAAAATATCACATTTTTAAAGTTTTTAGAATGTTCAAAAACTCAGGAAGGTATCCAGGTCTGTTTATTATCTGGGTCTGAAGCGAATACTCATCAAATACCAATATTTAGATAATATTGTTTACATCTGACTATTAGTTATAGATAATAAAACTCATTTAAATTGATTGACATGGATTGTCCGACTGAGTAATCTGATGGAAAAGCAGACTCAAGTAATTGCATATTATAAGCATAATTTATTTGATACTTTTCTTTTTGGTTTTTTAAACGTTGTCTTGACTATTAGTTGAAAAAGCGAATTGTCTCGGAAACTTGTTATAAGGAGTTTCAGAAAATGATTAACATTCTGTATTCTAATGATTACGAGGTTTTCCTTGGTGGAAATTACGCTTCGGAAACTGAGGTTCTTATAAAGACCACGGAAGATGTATTGTCAGCCTGTGATGATATTGGAGTGCCCATGACACTATTCTGTGATTTGGCATGCCTATGGCGTTATCGTGAATTTGGATATAATGAGTTTCCTGATGCTGCCGAAAATCAATTGAAAGAAGCGATCATCCGTGAACATGATGTTCAGACACACATTCATCCTCATTGGTTTGATACCGACATTACATTCAGCGAGAGGGGTTTCTCAGAGTATAGTTTTGACCTTTCAAAATTTCTATTGGGAAATTGGGTTCCCAAGGATGAATCTACATTGCAAGATTTTTGCGTCAAAATATTTAAACGAGCTAAAACCCATCTTGAGGATTTATTCGTTCCACTAAATCCAAATTACCGCTGCATGGCTTTCCGGGCTGGTGGATATGGTATCCAACCTAACACCAGACAAATATTTGACGCACTTGAAGACGTTGGGTACTTAATTGATTCATCTATTGTACCTGGTATGGTAAGTGAAACCAATGTCAATCGTATCGATTTTTCCGCTGCACCACAAATGGGCAATTATTTTGTTTCACCCGAATCGGATTTTAAAGGGGATTCGGATATGGGTATGTTTGAGATTCCTGTATTAGCACTCAGACAAAACGATGCGAGTTGGATACTTGCTAAATCTTTTGTAAGAAAGCTACTAAAGTATATTATAAACCAAACCAAGCCGAACCGAATGGGGTACCCCGTCCAAAGTAACGGTTCAGGTGGAAAAGGGGAAACCAGATTCAGACAAGTATTAGATGAAGTAGAAAAAGTACGAAAGGGCTGGTTTATGCTAGAGTTGGGTGCAGATGTAAATCTAATGGTCGACGCAACTAGACAGTACATTAAATGTTATGGTAATAGCGAAACGGATCTTTATTTTTCATTCAGCTGTCATTCCAAAACTACTTACCCAGATGCCCTGGATGCTCTGAAAAGATACCATGGTCAGCTTGAAAAAATTTATGGTGAGCAACTCAAAGCGATAACTTTTCAAGAAGCAGGACATAAATTGAAATTATCCGGCGGTCTGTCAAATTGAATAAAATATCAACCCTAGCAAAAAGCCTAATACCACACTCCGTTCGATCTGCCATCCGTCCATTTAACAATTGGATACGCTCAAAGTTGAGAATAGCCAAACGCATAGGTATGAAAAAACTCTCAATTCAGCATCTCAAATCTGATCTTTTGTCTATTGGTATCAACGAAGGAGATGCCATAATGGTTCACTCTTCTTTATCCAGCATTGGAAATGTTGAGGGCGGAGCAGAAACAATAGTCAAGAGTCTTTTAGACACGGTGACAAGTAGTGGAACTCTTATGATGCCTTGTTATAGCTCTGCTGAAGACATCCAGTCAGGGATGACCGAAGGCAGATTTGTTGACCTGCGCAAGCTCAAATCTGAGATGGGAAAAATTACTGAGGTTTTTCGAACTTGGCCAGAGGTCGTAAGAAGTTCTCATCCTTTTTCTTCAGTCTGCGCATGGGGACACGCTGCAAAACACATGACTTCTGGACACGCTTCAAATCCCTACATTTGTCATGCTGAGTCACCCATGGGACGCATTATAGAAAATAATGTCAAGATAGTGGGGATAGGTGTAACAATAACTGTTGGAATGGCAGTATCGCACAATCTTGAGGATACTGATGAACCCTTTCCTATAGAGGTTCATGCCCCTCCATTTCAAGTGAAATATATAGATGCTGCTGGAAATTCCGTCTCGAGAGAGGTAATTAGATTTGATCCCGTTGTTTCTGCGACGCGCATTGGTTTACCAGGTACTGAATGGATTTGCGAGATGCTTACTAAACATTTTACTAAATTGGGAATCATGCAGCACTTCCGTTTTGGCAATGCTGATTCCTGGGTTATGGATGCAAAGACTGTTTTTGGAGAGTTAAAACGACTGGCCCAAAAAGGTATAACTATTTATCTAACAGAGGATGAATGGAAATCGATGAATTCAGGAGATAAAAGCATAAATTCCTGGTAAATTCCGTTTCAAATATTTTCTGCAACTGATGTTCGATCACCTAAAACCAGAACATTTTCAGAATACCCAGTTAGAATATCCAAACTATCAACTGTGAGCACCATTTAAATCAAAAGGTGAGCCGGTGATGTAGCTTATATCTCTTAAAAATTTAACAGTTTTAAGAATATCAATCGGTTTACAAGAAAACCGGCTAGTATTTGAGAGATATTTACTTTTTTTATACTCTTCGAGAACTGAATTAATCAAACCCAGCTCAGAATAACCTAATCTAATGTTGTCAATCGTAATATTAAGAGATGCGTTCTCTGCTACCAGTGATGAGATGCATCCGCTACTGCCAATGATTTTGACATCTCCAACAACACCGATTTTGATGCAGCCGTAATGATTAATATCTCATTTCCATTCTGTTATTTTATGACCAACGTAATTTAGAATCACCATAGGTCCAGCTAGAACCCGCGGCTGCAAATAGAATAATATGCTCGCTATTAAGCTTACCATTTCTTTTTCGTCTCATAGAGTAGCATCGGGATATTACCACCACTGGTATTTGCGTATTAATCTATGCTAGTCAATACCTTCTCTCGGGGGAGATTAATTATTATGGTCGTTTTTACAAAAACAGCCATCGAGACGCTCTAAGAAATTGATTGTTTTTCTATTTGACTGGAACTAACATGAAGTCAGTTTCAATTGAGGTGGGAAATATGCTGTATGTCTTGCGTAAATTCTTTAAAAAAAATAGTATCAGGTCTTCAGACTATTCGAAGTCAGATAAACAAATTCAACTATGTTTAATAAATAAAATATCCATGGAACAATGAAAACAAAGGGGGAAATAGTTGTGAGAATATTATCAATGTTTTGTGGGTGTGTTTTATTGAACCTGATTTTAATATATCCTAGTAAAATGTGTTTTGGCGAAAATTATATACAAGAAATTTCAGTCAACAATGAGCAGAATCCAGATGCACTGTTTAATTATCAAATATTAATTACTCTAACCCCAGAAAATTTCGATTACTCTAGTTCGACAATCAATGGAAGAGATATTAGGTTCTATGATCAGATTGGCGAAACTTACCTCCCTTATTGGATAGAGACATGGGAAGTAGATAATAATAGTATGATACATGTTAAATTACCAATTATACCTGCAAATGCGAACGTCCTCCTCTTTTTATCCTATGGTGATACCACCAGGCAAAGCGAGGCAAACGGTGACAATGTGTTTGATTTTTTCGATGATTTCGAAGGATTTGAATTAAACCTGGATAAATGGAACATTATAGAAAACGAGGGTCTGATTCTTGTGGAAGAGGGTATGTTAGTTCTCAAGCGACCTGTAGGTGGTAATCTTATAAACATCGAAAGTTTTTTGACACTCACAGGTGCAAAAATTATCGAGTATGAGCAAATGTATTCGCCAAGCGACTATTACTACAGTTCCGTGTATTACGGATCGTCCCCAAATATCTCTTCAATCGGGTATTCCATTTTGGCGTTTGAAAGTTATGAATATGAATCAGCCCTTTATACTGGTGAGGTCAAGATCGCACCTAGATGCAGAGCACATTCAAGTACGGAGGGGGACATTATAGTCGATCCACCTCCAATCACTTTGTTCAAAGAAAAATTCATAGTTTCTGATGGATATCTACAACGCGTTTTGAACGATATGCCAAATGAAATATCCACAAGATACCATGGAGTATCAAGCGGTAAAATTGGAATGCATACTTCGTCAACAGATTCTACATGGAATTTTGATACGAAAACTTGGACGGATTACATATTTGTGCGAAAATACAGCTCTTTAGAACCTATTGTGTCTCTTGGTGAAGTTTTGTATGTTTCGTCTCAAGAAGAAAATGAACAGATTTATAATTATAATCTGGACTATGACTCTAATAACGAAGGTAGTGCTGATATTCTAGACATCAAGAATCTTATTACAAAGGGGAGATTTAGTTTTAATTCTTTTAATTACCCAAACCCTTTCAATGCACAAACATCTATAAATTTCTATTTACCTGTTGAAATGCATGCTTCATTAAAAATCATTGATATTAGGGGTAGACAAATTCGATTCCTTTATGAAAATGAACATGGTGTGCTTGGTAATCATTCAATAGTCTGGGATGGAAAGAATGATCAGGGGAAACTAGTTGAAAGCGGTGTTTATTTTTCTGTGATTAACACTAACAATGCATATTCTGAAATAAACCAAGTCATTTTATTGAAATAGCAACGACAATATTTTAAGCCATTTCAAATATCTTTTCTGCTTTTGTTTGCGCAACCGGTGCTAATTATTCGTTGGATGTTCTTCACCAGGAAGGTAGAATCCTACTCCTATAATTATTATTGACCTGACAAATTGCTACCTTGTTTTTTTCCCTTAAGGTGTCTTAATCTCGGTAATATTTAACCTTGGCTTTTATTTTGAATTCTAATGAAGCTTTTGGTTTTGGTTTTTTTTAGGATTATTGATTGATAATACTATTAATCAAGTCTGCTCTGATAGTTCTTTCATCAGGGGTGAGGTTGATCAAAATTTCGTGTAAATTTCAGCAGATCAATATCCACATTATTCGACCACCATTTACCAACCTCACTAACTGTTGCAAACCAAGGATTTTCGTTTGCCAATAGCTCCAATACGTTTCTATACACCGCCCAAAAGCCAGGATAGTCCCTGGTATGTGGGTGCCAGGACAAGGTCAAAACCCCACCCACTTTTTTTATCTCCTGGACCAATATTTCGATATACTCAAATGCGTTCTTCTCATTTAACCGCATACCCTTCTTAGAAGCCAACAATGCACCATCTTGAGCTATCAACGGAATTTGCAGCAGAGGTAATTGTTCTCCCGCATTTACATCAAAACAAAGGAAGGGATACGATGTACCGCGTCGGAAACCAACATTATCGTTAAAACCAATCGTACTATCATACTCAAAACCAGCCAATGATTGGACTCTGTGAGTATGAATTGGATCATATTTAAGAAAATGTTGCCTGACACTTTGAATCGAATGACCCAAAACACTTTCAATTTGTTCCTTTTGAAATTTCATTTCGTCAAGGTCTGCATGGGCATTCCAGGATGGGTGCAAGCCGATTTCCCAGCCTTCTGCGTCAAACAGGCGCATGAGTTCTGCTACACTTATGGATTTGCCTTGGAAATTAATTTCCTGGTTATATTTATACATGCAATCTGAATTATGGATTTTTCTCACCTGTTCCGGTGCAAAAAAGAATGTAGAGCGAGCATTATATTGCTTCTCTAAAGCTATCCAATCTTCGAATTTGCAGACTTGATCATCTTTGCCAAAAAGACCTGCTATTGCGCTTATTTTGTGATTAAAAATCAACCGTATGGTCTCTGCTGAACGCAAGGAACGAGTTTTCATTATGTTCGAGATGCTCCGAAGATTCTGAGACAAATTAAACTTAGAAACAACATCAACATCATGGGTCAAGCAAACTGCGAATGTTTTATCCCCAGGCCAAGTTGGTTTATCATTTTCAAGGTTCCAGGTTTTATCAATCACTGGCTGATAGAGTTCACCTGTTTGATTTAGTGGGTTATGGGCAAAATCAGGTACTGACGTTTCATTTGGGAGGGGCTCATAAGCGCCAGTGAGTAAGCGATAAAAATCCCGTTTTGCTATGCTCATTCGTTACGCCTCGCAACATATGGTCGTCCCTCTTTCACTAGATCTGTAAGATACCAATGCTGATTATCCCAAAGATCTTGATCCGTTTTAATAACATCGGAGACAAAAACAAACAATTGGGTTGGCTGAGTACTTTTTTTAACAGAAAATAAATCGGAAAAATTAATCAACTTCCCTGCCTTAAGCATTTCCGCCAGGAATGAATGTCTGCTCGGTATATAGCATTTAATTAGTGTGAAGGATTTGTCCTGTCCAATAAGCTTGAGCTTGTTAAGCATTGACATAAATATGGTTTTAAGCTTCCTGTCAGCCAAAATATCAACAATATGGATGGTCTTTGATTGTGTTGTGTAAATAATATACCCTTTTAAAGAGTCGCCTTCGTAGCAACATAAGTATTTGTGGACAAGATAAGGATTCTCATTGATGCGCCATTTTAAATACTTAGCCGTCCGGTCAACAGTTATGCCATAGTGACTGGCATTTTGTTTCCATAATAATTCAATTTGCTCCAGAGGGGCTTCTTCCTCTGAGTGCAGCTTAAATGATCGCTCTTGATTTTCTTTTGTGGGTGATGAAAATCTGAAGATTACGTGTGTAAATATCGATGCGATTGTCCACCCTATCCAGGATATTCGGTTTATTGGACCAGGAAGATTTGATTTTATCTCCTGGCGGAGTTGATCCTTATCAAGCCAACAGCTGTATGCCGCCCAGTAATCAAAAGCACGATATCCCAGTTTTTGGCGAACTTTTCCGGGAGCTCCTTTGGCTACGTCACCAGTTGTGGTAAAAAAGAGTTGAAATTTTTCCTTTGCTTTTTCGAAATATTTCTGTTCGTGAAAAAAATACATACCTTTTCCCCTAAAATCCGGGTGACTCATGCAATTTTCAGTTTTCCCGGCTAAATAGGTTTTACCCCAGAAACTAATTGGTGTCGGTATGAGACTATATTGTCCGATAAGCTGATCATCTAGGGGGCGCTCATCATCAAATTCCAGCCAGATACTGCCTGGTCCATGCCAGGTATTTTTCCACTCCCAGGCATATTCCTCAAGGTTCCTATGCGTACGGGTTATCATATTATAGAGATGATTGATATGAACATCATCTCCTGCCTGGTATTTTCGGCTGAATCTACTCATTACGGGATTCCGGTACGGAACCTATGTGCAGACCACATTCAATTTTATCTAATCCAACCCATCTTCCGCTTCTCTCATCGCCACCCTTATCTACTGGATTGGTACAGGGATAACATCCGATACTGGGGTAAAACTGATCATGGAGAAGATTATATGGTAAATCATTTTTTCGAATGTGAGTCCAACATTGTTCACGGGTCCAATTATATAAAGGACTAATTTTGAGCTGTGCCCGGCCATCAATTTCAATGGCCCCAATATTTGACCGAGTTATTGATTGATCCCGGCGATTAGCCGAGAGCCAGATGGTATCTTCCTGCATGAGCTCTATCAGGGGCTCAACTTTACGATAATAACAACATAAGTCTGGATTGTTACGGTAGGCTTCGGCACCAAGCAATTCTGTTAGTTCTGCTGCTGTGTGCTGAGGTCCGATCATTTGAATGTTCAAATTCCACTCTTTCATAATTTTCAAGCGCAATTTTAAGGTTTCTTCAAAGTGATACCCTGTATCTATGAAATAGATGGGAATATCTGGAAAAACATCCTTAACAAAACTAAGCAGAACGATACCGCTATAGCCAAAAGCCGTGCTCATCATGAGCTTATCACCCACTTCCCTCTGGGCGATTGAAATAATTTCACCAGGTTCGTTCCCCTCAAACAAGGGGCTTAACCTGGACACTAAATCTTTTTTATTCATCAGCTTGAATCACCACAGAAGTGCTAGAATCCTCAGGAAACTGTCGGTCAAAACCGAGCTATCTACTCGCTGGTGGTTCGAAGAGAGCCGTAAGGATATTTTGATGGAAAAACAGATCCCAGACCTCTTCCCGAAGCGAATATTGCCAAAGCTTGATTTGATCTTCAAAATCTGTCAAGGGATAGTCTGTTCCAAAAATGCATCTATCTTTTAGATAGGTGTTGGCGGCTTGAAGGAATTCAGGAGCCATATATTTTGGTCGCATGGCGGCGAATTCCAGAAAAATATTTGGGTGACGTTGAGTTATTGCCAGAACGGATGGACCAAAGCCGTTACCACCATGGGACATGATTATTCGCAATTCTGGAAAATCTACGGCAATTTCATCAAAATATTGTGGTTGGACTCTCCACATATATCCACCGCGTGAGTAGTGGACACCTGAATGAATGATTACAGGAATGGCATGTACTTCACAGTAGGAATAGAGGGCGTAGAAATCTCTATCATTTACATTTTTTTCACCAAGAAAATTAAAATCGATGGCTGCAGCGTTCTCTGATTTGAGGCGAATAATCTCCTCTAGTGCGGCTCGAATCCCATTGTTCAAACTAATACCTCCAACAGGAATTAACTCTGAATACTGTTTAGCTAACTCCAATATGTGGCTATTTTCTCCAGAATTGCTGCCATATACTAAAAACTTCTCTATTCCGGCGTTCTTTCCCACCTGAATGAATTCAGTTACTTCCATGACACTCAGACGATCCTGCATCTTATATTTATTTGCATAATCTTTTAGTAGTGGATTCAGATCTGGGTCCCAAAACTTTAACAAAAGCTCAGTCCGCAATCTCACACGTCCATCAATTATTTTCATACCTTTTACCTTCTTTCGATGCCGTTGTCAGTAAACATTTTGACCCTTATGTAAGCAACACCTTTCAGCTAGGATAGAACGACCCCTCAAGCGAACCCGGTTGAAGTATTAGCGAATTTTCCTCGCTGGCATACCTACATAAACACCATCATCTAAACAATCTTTGTTGACGAAACTCATTGATCCGATGACTACCCTGTCCCCAATGACCAGACCATGCTGGATAACAGCATTTGTTCCGACAAAACAATTATCACCGAATTTCGCTCCACCGATTTGTTCTTTGTCCGTATTAAGGTTATTTGTCATTACCCTTGGACATATATAAGAACCGTCTCCAATTTCAACACCTCTAGCGATGATGCTGTCATACCGGATGGTAACTTCATTTCCAATTATGCAATTTCCAGAACTTGAAACCCTGGAGTCAATATATGAATTTTTTCCAATAACTGTCCCACCTCGCAGCTCTACATAGTCGATTACTTCAGTATTTTTACCGACACTAACATTCTCATGGATGACGCAATAATTTCCAATCTTGACATTGTCTCCCAGTGTAACTTTGTCGTGAATTATGCTAAATTTTCCAATAACAACATTTTTGCCAATTTTAGCATTTTTATTAATTGAGGATAGGTTTTGATCCATTGCAATACTCCATTTTATTTGCGAAAATGTGAACAACTAAAAAGTATTTCCCACATGATTAGAATCCAATTTGATAGCTTGCGCCTACAAGTACAAAACTTGATTTATAAACTTCGGGATGAAATTGGATTTACGAAACTCAACCATATGACACCACCCCTATTTTAATTTCTTAACCATTTCCTCCCCAATTTAATGGCTTCACTATGCCTCACAAGGAGCTTTCCAAACCTATATTGAACAAAGCAAACCCAGCCAACGACGCAAATATCAATTACACATCTGTCGTTTATCTATCAAATCATGGCACCAACAGATTGAATTTGTGTCAGTAACCTCGTTTCTCTGGAATTAGTTTCACAAGCAGCCAACGTCCTGGTGTAGGTAACATACTGTCAATTAATTTTAAAACAGGAATTGTTGTTCTGGATTCTGGCAGCACCCGACTAATCATCCGTGTATTTTTTTTTGCAAATGAATATTCTTTGGCGACTTGCCAGCCTTGAGGTGCCAAATCTGTAAATGAGCCTTGATCATAGGAATGCTGGTGTCCATAATGTGGTGTAAATTGACCACAATGCGTGCAAAGAACCTGTGGCACTGTTTCACGGTATGGGACGGTTATCACCACCATATTACGGGCAACCCGGCAAAGCTCAGAGATCGCGTTGCGATCATCGGCTACGTGCTCCAGGGTTTCCATACAGACAACATTATCAACACTGTCGGTCGCGAATAGCTTGAGGTGTCCATTTCTGAAATCCAGTCGAACAATATCCGGTCCCATAATAGAATTAACTAAATTTACTCTGGCCATATTGATCTCAGTTCCAAACAATTCACGTCCATCTTCGCGAGCAAGTTTCAGAAAATCGCCCAAATATGTTCCCACATCCAGCACACTTCCAGGACCTAGCTGCTGGTAGCAAAGACGGAAGCGGTAAGCATCGAGAAGATCAAACGGATTTTCCGGTTTAGGCTCGCCAAGCGCTTCAAAAAATTCGTCTGACTGCTCAGTTAACATTAATTAATTACTCCCATTCGATGTTTATCATTTGAATTAATATCGGCAACTTTAGTATTATATATTGTCATTAGCAAAAGAATAAAAAACAACACGGTACCTGTGAAGCTATAGGTCTTGATAGTCAGTTCGAAATCACCATATGACCTTGTAAAATAGAAACTTGCGAACGTTCCCAGAGAGTAAAATGCCTGCCAGATCGTGCCCAGATACTGTTTCCCTTGCACAGCATATATTGAATTGATCGGACCGGCAATAAAGCGCATGAAGTAAAATGGTACCATCAAAGCTGCTATTCTGCCGGCTATTTTCCAGGCATCTCCAAATACAAAGCCAAATAATTGTTCTCCAAAGAAGAATATTATTAGGAGAGGAAGGATAATGATGCCTGTCAATTTGACAGAGGTTGATATCATCAGTGGTAATATGGGAATGCCCTGTTCCCTATAGCGGGCGATCTGTTGATAGTATACCTGTCCAACTGACATTCCCAATGTGTTAAAGGGCATGTTTAACATTCGTATTCCGATTGCATAATATCCGGCCTCAGCTACAGAGAAATAGCTTACCAGGAGTAAGGGAGGCAGATTCCGCGCGATGGTGTTCAGTAAGACATTCCAACTTGAGTAGAGGGGGAAGTTTTTGTGTGTTTTTGCCTGGTCCAATATGCCTTTAAAGGTGATTGGGTGACTGGATTTATTATCAGTTGTTTTGAAAAACTTGTATATATACCAAGCTGCACTAGATATCAGACCTATTAGGTAGCCTGCCAATAATCCTAAACTACTGATAATACCACTCACGGCAATAGAGATCTGGGCTAGGGCGGTCCCAATTCCGAAAAATGATTTGGCTATGGATGGTACTTTAAAATTCTTAGTACGGGTAAACCAGAAACTGAAAATACTATTCTGCGCTTCAAAGAGTAAGATCAGAGGGATAAAATAGAGCAAATACTTCATTTTTATCGATTCATATAAGTACTTTACAATCATCGGTTCAAATGGAATAATTGATGTTACAATGATGGTCAGAATCAGGGACAGAGAACTAGCTAGAATCAGCAAATGAACCGCTTCGATTCGATTAGGAACCAGGGGTAGCGCCATTTCGTAGCGAAGTGTTGAGAGAGCGCCCAGAATGAGGGCGATTGATAGGATAAATTGTAGCTCGCCAAAATCTTCTGGTGAGAACAATCTTGAGAGTATTGGTGCAGCCAGAATCATGCTTATCTGACCAATGGCAGTACCGGACCCGAGGGTGGCTACATTGGAAGCAAAGGTTCCCTTTGTGAATAATCTCCTTAAGAGCCCCCTCATCGTTAACCCTGGTGCCCTGCGGCCAAAACCTGTACCATGGTCCCGGCAATCTCATCCCAACTATGTTTCAGGGCTAATGTTTGTCGAGCAGGATCTTCTGGATGTTTTAATGCACTCCCGATTTGTTGTATGAACTCAGCATGAGTATTTCCAACAAATAATACACCCTTTAAGTTATCAATAGTGGAAGAATAGTTCATGGAAACTACCGCTTTTCCAGCGGCGCTGTATTCATATAATTTATTCGGGTTCAGAGGTCGGGTCAGTTCATCGACTACGAAAGGTATCAGAGCAACAGCAAAGCTTTGCACAAAAGCCGGCAATTCTGCATAGGCCACTTTTCCCAGATAGTGCAGGTTAGTGATATGCTTAAACTCCATCTTTGTCGAGTACCACCCTGGTCTTATCTCTGGTCCAATCAGAACAATTTCATGATCTGGATATGCCTGGCATATCTTCCGAATTAAATCTGCATCCAACCAATCCATTGCTCCTGCATAACCCAGGATAGGATTGGTAAACCCTGCAAGCGCTTCTGGTTTATCCTGATGGTGGGAGAAATGTTCAAAATCAACTCCATTTCCCAATTGATGTATGTTTTTAGCACCAAGTGCTTTTATGGAGTTGTGAATTTCCGGGCTCACCGCAAAGGCTAGATCAGATTTTACTAAATATACAATAAGATATTCACGGAGCCAGGATGGGGTGTTTGGAAAATCCAAATGAGCATCGTTGGCATCGTAAAAATGTAGTGCTGCTGGGAGTTTTGCGGCAATCTTACCCCAATAAACTGCGCTGAGACCGATCACTCGCTCTCTTGTGGAAAAACCAAGCATAATGCTGAATAAATTGAAATAAATTTGGCCTGTGAGCCCAAAAATCCACCTGATTGTACGAATATTGAATATTCCGGAAAGGAAAGGTTGGGGGATATTCTTAAGAAATGGGATTGTGAGGATGGTCACATTGTTTTCACGACGGGGCAGCCAATGCTGTTTTTTGCCAACAGCATAGGGCTCGATGAACAGTATCTCAATATCAGCAGGGAATCGCTTGAGTATGTGTTGCTTGCGGGTAACCAAATAATCCCATTTAATCTCTGAAAACCAAACCAGCTTCTTCATTAGAAGGTAAACCCCTTCATCCTGACCTGGTTCCTTCTGTAGAGCGATATCTGAGATAAATCAGTAAATATTTTAGACTAAAAATGGCCTGGCTGATAATGATGCTCACCCATTGATACCAATGCGCATGTCGAGAATATAGCTTAATCAATCCCATGAATTTCCGCTTCATTTTTGGAAAACTAAACTCGCCGCCTATAGAAGCAGAAACCTTATGGTAGATCTTGCTCTTCGGTGAAAATATTAACCGATAGCCTGCCGCCCGACAACGCAATGAAAGATCTACATCTTCACCATACATCTTAAAAGCTGGATCAAATCCACTAAGTTCCACAGCCAATTGGGTAGGCATCATCAAGCAGCAACCAGTTATGTAGTCGGTGCTGACTGGTTCTGGTGATACAGTATGAACCGACTCGCGTATATGCCGATGTGCCACAAGCCCTGTATAAAGATTAACTTGCCCTCCGCCATACCAAACCTGATCAGGCCTGGCTGAATAACACATCAATGGAGCCGAGATTGCAACGCGATCCTGCTTATTGAAGGCCTCCAGCAGTGGTTCAATGAAATCAGGCTCAACCGTTGTATCATTATTAAGAAATATTACGAACTCATAATCATTGTCCGCCGCCCATGTCAAGCCGGCATTATTACCACCGGCATACAGGTGGTTTTCTTCCAGTTCGAGTATCTGGACATGAGGATTTTCGGCCCTGATACGTGACACAGAATCGTCTGATGAGCCGTTATCAATTACAAGGGGTATAGCCTGATCATAGGTTAATTTCCCTAATGATTTCAGACATTCGATAGTATCATCAGCACCGTTCCAATTCAGAACTAATATGCAGATGCGTGGTTTATTCATCCTGCAAAGCTTTGATGATTTTTGAGCAAAATTTGTGCATTGAAAATTTCGATTTTTTTAGCTGGACTGCTGTTGACATCCTTTGGCGGTCATCACCTCCAAAAAACTTA
This sequence comes from bacterium, assembly GCA_013202895.1. Classification (GTDB taxonomy): domain Bacteria; phylum Fidelibacterota; class UBA8477; order UBA8477; family JABMPR01; genus JABMPR01. The sequence continues at coordinate 50,090 of JABMPR010000121.1, forward strand.
AGAATGGCAACTGCCAGAGCTTCAGGATCATCAGGGGTTACCAGGTAACCTGTTTTCCCTTCTTCGATGTATTCGCCTAATCCTCCGACTTGAGTGGCGATCACCGGCCGATCCATTTGAAAAGCGACTCCAATTATGCCACTCTGAGTTGCACTGCGGTAAGGCAGCACCAGCACATCACAGGCGGCAAAAAACAAAGGCAGCTCCTCGTCAGAAATGAATTCATTCCGATAAACAACACTGGATTCTATGCCAGTAGAATTAATCAGGTCGATGTATTTTTGTTCATTTTCGTAAGCTTCACCAAGGATAAAAGCTTTATAGTCAGCAAGCTCGTTTTTGATAATCCCCAGGGCGCGGATCAGGATATCCAGACCCTTGTAAGGCCTGATTAATCCAAAAAAGAGCATGACAGCTTGATCTTCCTTCAGCTCTAAAATCCTTCTTGCTTCTTGTTTTGAGTAGCGTGATTTGTAGTTTTCATATAGTGGATGAATAAGGGTGGTTACCGAGAGTTCGCTGCGAAAGCTCAACACATCACTGGTCACATACTTGGACATTGTAAACACATGATCCGCATGGCTTAGCACACGACGCGCAGCCCAGGTATCGATGCGCGATTTTTCATGTGGAATAAGATTGTCGATAAATACTGCTACTAGAATTCCATGCTGTTTCAGCCGCTTGCTAATGATGTTAATCATCGGCGCAAAATAAGGATTCCAATATCTTAAGATTACCCCATCGGAGTTAAATGCTTTTATGCGCTCTGCAACCTCGAACCAAGTAAACGGATTTAAAGAGTCAAGTATCCTTTCAGATGGAAAATCTGAAGTTTGACTACCATTTTTATATTCTGTTTTACCTGGGAACAGAAATTTAGGGTACTGTCGACTAAAGTTGATAAACTGAATGCTATGTTCGCGACTCAATTCTTGAGAGATGAGTGCACTTAAATCGGAAAGGCCACCCCGGTAAGGAGGGCCAACGGTTACCAATGAAAGACGCATGTTTGCTGGAGTCAATCATCCTCGCGGATGACCGGATTCTCTTTATGAAGTGAACTGGTTATCAGCTCCCCCAATAAGCCCATGGAAATGAATTGACCACCAATGATGGAGAGCAGGATACCGATAAAAAATATTGGCCGATTATTAATCCACTGGCCAGTCCCGAAAAAATACTGCTGAAACCATTGAACACTGAGAAAACCCAGTATTCCCAAGCCAAGCACTAAGAGCAACATACCAGCGAGCCCAAAAAAGTGCATGGGTTTGCGCATATATCTACCCAGAAAGAGCACGGTGAATAGATCGAGATACCCCGTAAATAAACGTCTTATCCCATATTTTGATTCGCCGTATTTGCGAGCATGGTGCTGAACCACTTTTTCAGTACAGGAGAAGCCTTTCTGCTGTGCTAAAACGGGAATATAGCGATGCATTTCGCCATAGAGTTCGACATTCTTGACAACTTTTCGGGTATAGGCTTTTAATCCGCAATTGAAATCGTGAATGGGTATACCAGATAGTTTAGAAACCGTGAAATTATAAAGCTTGGATGGCCATCTTTTCCCAATTGGATCATGCCGGACCTGTTTCCAGCCACTGACCATGTCCCAGCCCTCATCGAGAACTGATATGAGACCATGGATTTCTTCCGGATCGTCTTGTAAATCCGCATCCATGGTAATCACATAATCGCCTCTCGCCATTTTAAAGCCAGCATTTAATGCGGCCGCCTTACCATGATTTCTCTGAAAGCTAATCAGCTTAACACGAGCATCGGAAGTTGCCATTTGGCGTATTAATTCAAGAGATTTATCGGTCGAACCGTCATCGATAAAGATGATTTCAAACTGATAGGAAGTGGGCTCAAGAGAATGTTTAATTCGCGACAGAAGTTCCGTCAGGGATTCATCTTCATTGAAGAGTGGAATCACAATACTGATTAAGCTCAAAGATTCATCCTTCTATTTTCTTAATATTTGTATTAGCGTAAACTTCCAGCTCTCATATAGTAGATATAGGCCTCATTTGACTTCCCAAGATACTCCAAAACGTCCCCCATATGCATTAAATCCTCTGGATTATCTGGATTGATGGTCAAGGAA
>JABMPR010000122.1 GCA_013202895.1 bacterium
GAGATTCCGCTGAACATCTCAGGTCTTTCCTGAGTCAGCTTCCACAGGACCAGGAACATTTCTGCGTTGTGTTTATGAACTCGCAGAATCAGATTATCTCGACTGAAGTGATCAGTTCAGGGTCATTAGCTACGGCAGCTGTGTTTCCACGTGAGATAATTAAACGATTGCTGGCGCTGGAAGCCGGGGCAATCATTGTGGGTCATAATCATCCCAGCGGTGAGACGATTCCAAGCAGCTCTGATCGTGCACTCACAAAGAAGCTGCAGACTGCCCTCACAGCAATTGATGTCGATTTCCTGGACCACATCATCATTGGCGGGACTGATTATTTCAGTTTTTCGGATCACAGGTTGCTATAATCACCTGAAGAGTAGATATGCTCATGTTAAAGGACCTCACATCAAATATATGCTCCAGATTCACTGATGACTGAGATCGATAGTAGGGAAAAACCATTGATTGTGGATTTCTCACCTACTAATATCAAACACTGTCAGAACACAAAGAGAAGAAGGACACTCCCGTCCTTTTTCTTAGCTCACCTAATATCTTTCAAAACTCCGTCCCACAACTTGCAGCTACTTATGAAGTTATTTGTATATCCATAATTGGCTAAATGTGGGTATCCGAGGACTTATCTTTATCAGGAATGCCAATCTGTGGATTCTGTCTTCAAGATTCACCCTCACCCCATATTCTAATGTTCAGATAACACCCGAAGTAAGTAAGATAACCGTTCATCAGCAACCTTGAGACTATACGTTAACATGAGTTGGTATTGACTCGAATCACTGCCTAAAAGGTCACTAAAAACAAAAAAATAATAATTTTGACTAGAGATCTCCTACCCTAATTTATCATCAACAGAAAAAAGGGGATATTCGACATGAACTGGGAAAAAGCCTTAGGGCTCGATGATATAAAAACCAGGAAGATCAAAAATGGTGTCCCTTTTGCGTGGGCAGATAAAAGAGTTCTCCGTTACATCCGGAAGGAACTGAAACGTCAAAACAACAAGTCCATAAGTAGTATTTTACTTACCTATTATGCTTTAGTCGAGATTGCATCAAACATAGGGAAGGAATCGTTTACCTGCTCTCAAGCACAGATTGCTGAACTTGCTACTCTACACATCAATACAGTTGGTCCAGCCATTAACAAGCTGAGTGAGCTAGGTGTTATTTTCGTATTGAAAAAAGCATCTGAACTAAGCATAAAGTTAAAATTGACTCCCGATTATTGGCTAATCGATTTTGATGATATAGATCAGCAATAGACAACTATTACGATCACACTCAGTGTGGACTATAGAAGAACATCTTATAGATTAGGTGGTTTCTGTATATCATTTTCAGTATACGATACGCGAATCCTATCATATCCCGAAACTATTGCTGACTAACGTATTTGAGCGACCGGTACCAGGCTAGGCCCACCGGGTGTTATCCACTATGCCAAACAGAGTCCTCCCATGAATATGAGGTACTTTGTGTGATTATTGGGTATATCAGGTATCATATCATGAAAAATAGGTATTAAGGGCATCTAAACATGAAATGTAGGTACAGGGAACGAACGAAGCATTTTGGTAACTAACAAATAGTGGGAGTGTATATTCAAGTAAAATATGTCAAGTAAAATGTTGCAAAAACATGACATATTGTTATCTTTTATTATATTTATCTTAGCAATGCAAAAGAAGGGTGTTTAAGTGAAGGTTGCAGAAAAAATAGCGAAGACAATTAAGAGGATGAAGGAAGGTACTGCTTTTGGGTATGCCCAGCTTAAGATTGAGCCTGATCAGTTTAGTGCTGCAGCCAAGGCATTAGAAAGACTTGTCGTGAAAGAGATTATCAGGAGGGTGTCAAAGGGAAAATTCTATAAGCCAAGGCAATCAGTATTTGGGGAATTACGTCCACCTGAAGATGAAGTATTAAAATTATATTTGTACTCCCAAAATAAGAGAATTGCATATATCACAGGTACTGCTCTCTATAACCGGATGGGTTTGACCACCCAGGTCCCCAAAACTATTAAGGTGGCTAGTAGAGATAAACGGATATCAGTAAACAGTGGAAGCATCCAAGCTCGACCGGCAAAAAGCTATGTGGATGTAACGGATGACAATTTCTATTTGCTTGAACTTCTTGATGCTTTGAAAGACTTTTCAAATATCCCTGATTTGGATAAAAAAATGGGAATCAATTATCTAAAAGGCCGCCTCAGCAGGTTAAGTAAGAAGGAAAAGTCTCAGATCATAAGGTACGCCCTCCAATATCCGCCACGCGTCCGTGCTTTGCTTGGAGCATTGCTGAGTGATGTTGGATTATCACGAGATGTCGAAGCTTTAAAAGATAGCCTAAACCCTTTAACGATCTATAGACTTGGAATTGATGAGAAGTGGCTAGGTAATGTGTCCAAGTGGCATATTGTGTAAATCCTAAATATAAAAATATCACTATAGTATGTCCAATAATACTGGACATACTATATATAAATATGTATATTATTGCAGAAAGGAGAGGGTAAGGAACCCTATGTGATTGAGTAATGACCATGAATCAACCCATCTGGAGTACAATCCAAACGCCTGAGTTTGATTACCAGGTTTTGATGCATACTCTGCGTGACTATGCAAAGCCCCGAGACCGAGTCACAACTCTGATGAAGCAGGGGGTGGTGAGTAGGATTAAAAAGGGGCTCTATGTATTTGGTGAGGGTTATGGCAGCAAACCAGCCTCTCGCGAGATATTGAGTAACCTTATCTACGGGCCATCTTATATTTCGTTGGAATACGCTTTGCAGTTTCACGGCTTGATCCCTGAGCGTGTTAAGGCGCTAACTGCCGTTTGTCTTGGATCCTCAAAGAAGTTTGAAACCCCAGTTGGTCTATTCACCTACCATAGTGTATCCGAGAAGGCATTCTATTTAGGGATAGAGCGCGTAAAGATTGATGAGGACAGGGCTTACCTGATTGCCGATCCTGAAAAGGCATTGGTAGATAAGATCAAGTCGGGGCACGGAATCTCAATCCTAAACCAGGGGGAGATGCGACAATATCTCACCGAAGATCTTAGAATTGATTGGGAAGTTTTTCTTGGATTGGATATAGAGAAGCTTAATAAGTATGCAGTCGCATACTCCTCTTTCAAGCTGAAGATATTGGTAAACTTGCTGCGGAATGAACAAAGGAAATTGAGTTAACGATCCATGAATGATGCTATCAGAAGTATGCTCTCAACATATGATCCCAAGACGAGTGATGATTATCAGCAAGCCTTACGTGAAATTTTGCAATCAATTGCCTTACTGGCTCTCTGGCGGACCAAATTTTTTGAATCCGCTGCCTTTTACGGTGGTACAGCATTACGCATCCTGTATAAGCTTGATAGGTTTTCCGAGGATATGGACTTTTCATTACTTGCCCCTGATCCAAGTTTCGATCTAAACAAGTATGATAAAGCTATCCTGGGAGAGCTCAAAGCCTATGGTTTTGAAGCTGAATTTAACTCAAAGGCCAAGGTTCTCGACAGTGCAGTGAAGTCTGCCTTCCTCAAGGCAAATACAGTGATGAGTCTCCTGGCTATAGATGCCGGCGATGAGATCACCAGCAGATTCAAAAGCTCTCAAATAATAAAAATCAAGATTGAAATTGATACTGATCCTCCTCTAGGATTTGCAACGGAAATGCAGCCAATGTTCCAACCGATACCGTTCCAAGTCAAAGCCTATTCTCTACCTGACTCATTTGCGGGAAAAATGCATGCCGTGCTATTCAGACCATGGACTAACAACGTAAAGGGTCGCGACTGGTACGATTTAGTCTGGTATGCAGGTCGCTACCCTGAATTGCATTTGTCTCATCTCGAAC
>JABMPR010000123.1 GCA_013202895.1 bacterium
CCACAGTGCTTATCTATCTAATTTGAAATTACTGCCAAGATACAATTTTCTGGCCTGTTCATCGTTTGCCAGGAACTCAGCATTACCGGATAATAAGATTTTCCCCTGAAAAAGTAAATAACTACGATCGGTAATTGACAAGGTTTCATGCACATTGTGGTCAGTAATCAAAACACCAATGCCTTTGGTCTTCAAGGTCAGGACAATTTGCTGGATATCCTCGACAGCAATGGGGTCAACACCTGCGAAGGGTTCATCCAGCAAAATGAAACTTGGGTCTGTAACCAGAGCTCTGGCTATTTCAGTCCGCCGTCTTTCACCACCACTTAATTGATGCCCTTTGTTTTTGCGGACCTGGCCGATGGAAAGCTCATCTAATAAATGCTCTAATTTTTCTTCTTGCCCGGCTTTATCCAGGTCAAGGGTCTCGCAGACCAGTCTCAAATTATCCTCAACGCTCAATTTTCGAAATATGCTGGCTTCCTGTGGCAGATAACCTATACCAGCTCTGGCCCGCTTATACATAGCCGATCGAGTAATTTCTTCATCCCCAAGATAGACTGACCCAGAATTTGGTCGAATCATACCAGTCACCATATAAAATGTTGTAGTTTTACCAGCCCCATTGGGTCCCAGCAAGCCGACAACTTCACCGGTTTTAACTTCAATAGAAGCATCACTCACAACAGTTCTTTTACCATACTTTTTGAAGAGGTTTTTTCCACGAAGAACCGTATCAATCATTACCAAACTCACGATAGGTTACACCCGTTGGATTGGTGATGGTCCAGTTAGCAAGATTGGCATCCGATTCGAATCCAATGCCATACAGTGTGTCCGTTTCTGTCGTAAGCACAATGGCTTGGTCAGTGAAAATTGATTCAGTGTTTTCATTCCAATGCAAAATGCTGGTTGTTAAGGTCATTCCTGAATCTGAATCTACATACACATCGCCTCTTGCTGTAAATAAATGTCGTTTATCATCAATACGACCTGTATCAGCGCGCATTGTCGAGCTATGATTCCCCTCGAAGTCAAAAAAGTCTAATCGTACCTTACCGATAAATAATATTTCTTTTGGATTATCGTAGTGCGCCGAATAAGCAGCACGAGCCTGGACATTTTCTTTGCCAACTGAGTTGATCCGGATTACAGGATTCCAACTTTCCTGCGATGGTACTCGCAGCTCCTCAATCTTTCCTTCGTCAAGCGATTGTCCCACAGGTTCACAGGCAATCACAAAAATGAATACTTGGAATACTAATATGAATCGGACTAGCATGGACTTAATGTAATCGTGACCTGAAACAAAGTCAGGAAAAAAGCTGGCAAATTGATTATTTTGGCATAGTCTTAGATTGAATGCAAAAAATGCACCATTAGGAGAGTCGTATTGAAAACCTTTCGCCAGAGACTTAAAGATAAAGTCCTTGTTTTTGATGGAGCTATGGGCACAAGCATCCAACGCCTGCAGCTCACTGCTGAAGATTTCTGGGGCAAGGAAGGTTGCAATGAACTGCTGGTACTTTCCAAACCAGACGCAATAAAATCAATCCACACCGGGTTTCTGGAGGTGGGCTGTGATGTGATCGAAACAAACACTTTTGGTGGTACTCATATCGTTCTGAGTGACTATGGACTGAGCGACCAGGTCTACGAAATTAATCTAAAAGCGGCACAACTGGCTCGAGCTGTCGCTGACGAATTTTCCACACTGGCTCACCCACGCTATGTCTCCGGATCCATGGGTCCCGGAACACGGCTCCCTTCCTTAGGTCACATATCGTACCATGATCTTTACCTGGCATACCGCGAACAGGCCGCCGGACTTATTGATGGTGGTGTTGATGTACTTCAAGTAGAAACTGTTCAAGACCCGCTTCAAGCCAAAGCCGCCCTGAATGCTGTTTACCATACACTTCGGGAGAAGAAACTGGATCTCCCGGTCATGGCTTCGGTCACTATGGAAACCACTGGCACCATGCTTCTGGGAACAGATATGCTGAGTGCCTTAACTGCTCTGGAGCCCTATCCTCTTGATGTAGTGG